>JBAUIG010000166.1:0-2315 GCA_049682735.1 Candidatus Macondimonas sp.
CGGGCGCGGGTGCTGGCGGAATTCAGCGAGGCTCACGTCATCGCCCAGACCTTGGCTGTCTACGCGGAAATGAGCGGCTGAGCGGAGGCGGTTGCGCCGTTGCGTGGCACACGGGTCCGGCGGACGAAGGCCGGGTTTGGGTCAGGCGTGGGTCAGCAGGCGCAAGGCAGGCAGTTGCAGGCCGCGTTCCCACTCCAGGGTGCTGCGCACGATGGTGGCGAGATCGGCATGACGCGGGGTCCAGTTCAACAACCGGCGCAGGCGCGACGGATCGGCCACCATGCGCGGGAGATCGCCGGGCCGGCGCGGACGGTCCACCGTCGGGACCGCCCTGCCGCTCACCGCGCCCACCGCGCTCAGGACTTCGCGCACACTGCAGCCCTGTCCATAGCCGCAGTTGAGCGTCACCGATGCTCCGCCATCCCTCAGGTAGTCCAGGGCCAGCACATGGGCCTCGGCCAGATCCTCGACATGGATGTAGTCGCGGATGCCGGTGCCGTCCGGTGTGTCGTAGTCGGTGCCGTAGACTTCCACGACGGGACGCCGGCCCAGGGCGGCTTCGCAGGCCACCTTGATCAACTGGCCGGCCTGCAGGTCGCGCGGCCCGATGCCGGCGCCCGCTGCGCTGCCCGCGACGTTGAAGTAGCGCAGGATGGCATGACGCATCGAACTGACGGCGCTCAGGTCGCGCAACATCCATTCAGCCATGAGCTTGGAGCGGCCATAGGGATTGTGGGGTTCGGTCGGGCTGTGCTCGGTGGCGGGTTGGTGCAGGGCCGGCAGGGCGTAAACGGCGGCGGTGGAGGAGAACATGAAATGCCTGACCCCGGCCTGGACGCAGGCAGCGAGCAGGGTATGGGTCATGCAGGTGTTGGCGGCATAGTAATCGAGCGGCTGCCGCACCGATTCCGGCACGCTGGTGCGCGCGGCGAAATGCAGCACGGTATCGATGGGGTGGCGGTGCAACAGGTCGTCCAGCAGGGCGGCGTTGCCGGCGTCCCCGACCACCAGCTGGCCATGCAGGACGTTGTCCAGATGGCCGGTGGACAAATCGTCCAGGATGATCAGGCGCTCGCCGCGCTCCCCCAGCAGACGCGCGACATGACTGCCGATGTAGCCAGCCCCGCCCGTGATCAGTATGGTTTTCGCCATGGTGCTCGCTTGTTACCTTGGTCGGGCGCCCTGAATTTTTTGTGTCACAAAGAATAGCATCGCCTGCCGGGGTAGGGATCCCCTGCGCCGGTCTGGCCTTTTTGCTAGCATGGCGCACCTGAAGCCGGTGCACACCGGAACCCACGATTTCCGCGCACTGATGGGGGCGACATGGCAACGATTCGCAAGGTGGTATTGGCCTATTCGGGTGGGCTCGACACCTCCGTCATTCTCAAGTGGCTGCAAGAGAACTATGGCTGCGAGGTGGTGACCTTCACCGCCGACCTGGGCCAGGGCGAGGAACTGGCGCCCGCCAGCGCCAAGGCCGCCCTGCTGGGCGTGAAGGAAATCTTCATCGACGATCTGCGCGAGGAATTCGTGCGTGATTTCGTCTACCCGATGTTCCGCGCCAACACCCTCTATGAGGGAGAATACCTGCTGGGCACGTCCATCGCGCGGCCCTTGATCGCCAAGCGGCTGGTGGAGATCGCCACCGAAGTCGGCGCCGACGCGGTGGCCCATGGCGCGACCGGCAAGGGCAACGACCAGGTGCGTTTCGAGCTGGGGGTGCTGGCGCTCAAGCCGGCCCTGCAGGTGATCGCGCCTTGGCGCGAATGGGACCTCACCAGCCGGGAAACGCTGCTGGCCTATGCGGAACGCCACGGCATTCCCATCGAGCGTCAGGGCCAGAAGAGTCCCTATTCGACGGATGCCAATCTGCTGCACATCTCCTACGAGGGCGGCATTCTGGAGGACCCCTGGGCCGAGCCCGAGGAATCCATGTGGCGCTGGTCGGTGGCCCCGGAAGCAGCGCCCGATGCGGCCCAGTATCTGGAACTGGATTTCGAGCGCGGCGACCTCGTCGCCATCGACGGCGATATCTGCTCGCCCGCAACGGCGCTGGCTTATCTCAATCAGGTCGGCGGCGCCCATGGCGTGGGCCGGGCCGACATCGTCGAGAACCGCTATGTGGGCATGAAGTCCCGCGGCTGTTATGAAACCCCAGGCGGCACCATCCTGCTCAAGGCCCATCGGGCGATCGAGTCCCTGACCCTGGACCGTGAAGAGGCGCATCTGAAGGATGAGCTGATGCCGCGCTACGCCAGCCTCATCTACAACGGCTACTGGTGGAGCCCCGAGCGGCGCATGCTGCAGGCGGCCAT
>JBAUIG010000167.1:0-3055 GCA_049682735.1 Candidatus Macondimonas sp.
GCGCTGGACCTGTTCGTGTTTCCCTCGCGGGAGGAGGGCCTGGGCTCGGTGCTGATCGATGCCATGGCCCAAGGCCTGCCCATTGTGGCCAGCCGGGTGGGCGGCATCCCGGAGCTGATCGAAAACGGCCAAACGGGCCTGTTGGTTCCACCGGGCGACCCCCCTGCGCTGGCGGCAGCACTGACTCGCCTGGTGGCGGACGCCGAATTGCGCGCCCGGTTGGGCGCGGCGGCCCGACAGGCTGCGGCCGCCTACACCCCCGAGGCCATGGCCACGGCCTACGCCGCCCTCTACCACGACATTGCTCAGGAGCAGGCAGCATGATCATCGTCACCGGCGGCGCCGGCTTCATCGGCAGCAATCTGGTGCGGGCCTTGAATGACCGCGGACACTGCGACATCTGGGTAGTGGACGATCTGACCGACGGCACCAAGTTCAGGAACCTGGCCGATTGCACCCTGGCCGACTACCTGGATCGCGACGATTTGTTCGCTCGTCTGCGCGGCGCCGGCCTGCCGCCGATCGAGGTGGTGTTCCATCATGGCGCCTGTTCGGCCACCACCGAATGGGACGGGCGCTACCTGATGCGCAACAATTACGCCTATTCGCGCGACTTGCTCAATTGGTGCCTGGAGCGGCGGGTGCCGCTGATCTACGCCTCCTCGGCGGCGGTCTACGGCGGGAGCCGCGTGTTCCGCGAGGATCCTGCCTGTGAGGCGCCTTTGAATGCCTACGGTTATTCCAAGCTGCTGTTCGATCAGGTGGTGCGCCGGGCATTGCCACGGGCCGCCTCGCAGGTCGCGGGTCTGCGCTATTTCAATGTCTACGGTCCCCGCGAGCAGCACAAGGGCGCCATGGCCAGCGTGGCCTGGCATGCCCGCAACCAGCTCCGCGACTCCGGTAGCATTGCCCTGTTCGAGGGCAGCGATGGTTTCGGCGCGGGCGAACAGCGGCGCGATTTCATTCACGTGGATGATGTGGTGGCCGTCAACCTGTGGCTGTGGGAGCGCCCCGAGCAGCACGGCATCTTCAACGTCGGCACCGGCCGCGCCCAGACCTTCAACGAACTCGCCCAGGCGGTCGTCACCCATGCGGGCCACGGCGAAATCCGCTACATCCCTTTCCCCGAGCATCTGCAAGGCCGCTACCAGAGCTTTACGGAGGCGGACATCAGCGCTCTGCGGGCAGCCGGCTACGATCGGCCGTTCCTGGATGTTGCCACCGGCGTAGCCCGCTACATGGCCTGGCTGGACGCGCATGGCTGAGACCGCGCCCATCCTGGTGGTGGGGCCGGCCTGGGTGGGCGACATGGTGATGGCCCAGAGCCTGTTCATGACCCTCAAGGCGCGCGAACCGGAGCGGCCCATCGACGTGCTGGCGCCGGGGTGGTCGCTGCCCCTCATCGCCCGCATGCCCGAGGTGCGCGCCGGCATCGAAATGCCCCTGGGACATGGCGAGTTCGGCTGGGCGCAGCGCCGGCGCCTGGGCGTGGCACTGCGCCGCGCGGCTTATGGCCAGGCCATCGTGCTGCCACGCTCCTTCAAATCGGCCCTGGTGCCCTGGTTTGCGCGCATCCCACGCCGCACCGGCTATCGCGGCGAGCTGCGCTTCGGCCTGCTCAACGACATCCGTCCTCTCGACCCGTCCATCCTCACCCAGACCGTCCAACGCTTCGTCGCCCTGGGACAGGATCCCGGCGCGGCGCTGCCCCCACCGATTCCCTTCCCGCGCCTGCGCACCGACCTTGCACATCAGCAGGCGTTGGCCGCGACACTCGGGCTTGAGGAGGATCTGTCCCAGCCCTGCATCGGCCTCATGCCCGGCGCCGAATACGGACCGGCCAAGCAATGGACCGCCTTCGGCGAACTGGCGCAGCGACTCACGGCGCAGGGCGCGCGGGTGTGGGTGTTCGGTTCGGTGAAGGAGGCGGCGCTGGGGGAGGCCATTGTCCGGCAAGCCGGCGCGGGGGCGCGCAATCTGTGCGGCCGAACGGCGCTGGCGGACGCCGTCGACCTGATCGGCCTGTGCCGGATCGCGGTGAGCAACGACTCGGGGCTCATGCATGTCGCTGCCGCGGTGGGCGTGCCCTTGGTGGCGATCTACGGCTCCTCCACTCCCGACTACACCCCGCCGCTCACCGATCGGGCCGAGATTCTCTGGCGCCGCCTGCCCTGCAGCCCCTGCTTCGAGCGCAGCTGTCCGCTGGGCCATACCGATTGCCTGCGGGGAATCCCGGCGGCGCAGGTGCAGGATGTGGTGGCGCGCTTGCTGGCCGATCAGGCTGCGTCTCCTGACTGCTGGCGGGCGGGATTCGAGCGAGGGTCACAACCGCAGCTCCCCCACCAAGGGTAGATGATCGGATGCGCAGCGTGATTGGGCCGTGCGCAGGGTATGCACATCGGTCAGCCGTGCCGGCGCCGACGCCCAGATCCGGTCCAGCCGGAACAGGGGCCAGCGCGAGGGAAAGGTGGGTGGCATCGGTTCGGTGCGGCCAAAATGGCGGTGCAACCAGCGCAAGGGACGCCCGGCGAGGAACCATTCGTTGAAATCGCCCAGCAACAGGGTCGCATCGGCCCGGGTATCGCGGCGCTGCAGCGCCTCCAGCAGCGTGCGTACCTGATGACGCCGCTCCGCAGGTCGCAAGCCCAGATGGGTCGCCACCACTTGCAGGCGCGCGCCCTCATGCGTCAGTACCGCATGAATGGCGCTGCGGGCTTCCCGGGGGGCGACGCTGAGATCGATCAAGGCAAAGTCCAGCACCGGCAGGCGGGTGATGAGGGCATTGCCATACTGGCCCTGCTCGCGCAACAGCGTGGGACCCGCGATCACCTGCCATTGCGGGTCTTGCTGGTAGGTGCCCAGCACATCCTCGCCATGGTGATAGGTTTCCACTTCCTGCAGCGCCAAGATATCGGCCGCCATGTACGCCAGCACGCCCTGGATGCGCGCGGGATCGAAGCATCGGTCCGTCCCGACGCAGCCATGGATGTTGTACGTCGCTACCCGCAGGGGGGGAATGGGCATCGCGAGACTACCGATCGGCCAAATCCCCGCC
>JBAUIG010000168.1:0-2339 GCA_049682735.1 Candidatus Macondimonas sp.
AAGACCCATGCCAAGCTGGCCTGGGTGGTGCGTCGGGAAGGCCGGCAACTGCGCCATTACGTCCACCTGGGAACCGGCAACTACCACGCCCGCACGGCGCGCCAATACACGGACTTTGGCCTGTTGACCTGCAACCCAAAGATCGCCGAGGACGTCAATCACGTCTTCCTGCAGCTGACCAGCTTGGGCCGGGTGCCGCGGCTGCATCGCTTGTTGCAGTCGCCGTTTACGCTGTTCCCCGGCCTCATGGAGCGGATTCGCCGCGAGATCGAGCACCATCGCGCCGGCCGGCCGGCGGCGATCCGTTTCAAGGTGAATGGCATCACCGACCGGGACGTGATCCAGGCGCTCTATGAGTCCTCCCAGGCAGGCGTTCCGGTGGATTTGATCGTGCGTGGGATGTGCTGCTTGCGGCCGGGTGTGCCGGGGGTGTCCGAGAATATCCGGGTGCGCTCCATCGTCGGCCGTTTCCTGGAGCATCCGCGAATCTACTACTTCGAGAACGGTGGACAGCCCGAGGTGTACTGCGCCAGCGCCGACCTTATGGAACGCAATCTGCAACGGCGCATCGAGGTGGCCTTCCCCATCCTTGATCCGATTCTGCAGCGGCGGGTTGTCGAAGAGGCGCTGGACTACTACCTGCGCGACAACACCCAGAGCTGGCTGTTGCAGGCGGATGGCAGCTATGTACGAGCCCTTCCCGGGGATGAGCCGCTCTTCAGCGCCCAGGGCGCCCTGCTCAAGGCCCTGGCCATGGAGGGTGTGGTCGGCGCTGCGTAAGAGGGGGCTCAGCCCGTCTCGCTGATCGAGAGTGAAAATCCGGCCCGCTTCAGCAAGGCCTGTTCCTCGATCAGATCGGCATGCATCAGCGGGCGCCGGGTCAGGCCTTTTCCCAGGAAGTCCACCTGAAGCCCCTGTGGGGTGGGCGTCAGCATCATCGGTGGATCGCGTTCGGGATTGCGCGCGCGATGAAGCAGCACCGCCAGCCGCAGCAGCACAGTCAGGCGAAAGGCGGGCACCCGGTGCTCCAGGGGCAGGATGTCGAATTCCCGGCGAATGATCTTGCGTCGATGGAAACGCACCAGCAGGCTCACCAGCACTTGCGTGTCGCGGGAGAACCCCGCCAGATCGCCGTTGGCCAGCAGGTAGTGACCGTGCTTGTGATAGCCGGTGTGGGAGATGGCCAGGCCGATTTCGTGCAGCATCGCGCCCCAGCGCAGCGTTTCCTCATGGCGTTCATCCGCCAGCGCCCAAGCGTCCTGCACCTGCTTCAGGAACGACAGGGCGCTGGCGCAGACCCTGGCCGCCTGCCCCCGGTCGGCATGGTAGAGCTGGGAAAGCGCTTCGACGGTGTGGTTGCAAATGTCTTCCCGCCCGCCCCGGCCGGCAGCCAGTTCGTCCAGCAGTCCTTCCCGCAGCGCGCCCTCGCAAGGCACCATGCGATCCAGTCCCAGTGCGGCGAAGGCGGCGCTCAGGATCACCGCGCCGCCCACAAACACCTGCTGCCGCTCCGCAGCCAGATCGGGCAGATTCAACCGGTCGATGCGTCCGGCGCGGATCAGCCAGTCACGTAGTTGGGCCAGGCCGTCGGGGTCGATGACCGGGGTGTTGCGCAGGGTTTGCAGCGCGGCGGAAACCGCCCGGATGGAGCCTGACGTACCCATGACCTCCTGCCAACCGGCGGCGCGGAATTGCGCTTCCACGGGCTGGAACTCGAGACGCGCGGCGGTTTCCGCCTCCGCCCAACGCTTGGCGGTGATGCGGCCATCGCGGAAGAAGCGCTGGCTGTAGGTGATACAGCCCATGTGCAGGCTTTCCATGAAGACTGGATGAATCCCGTCGCCCAGAACGATTTCGCTGCTGCCGCCGCCGATGTCGAAGACCATGCGTCGACCCGAAGATGGCCCAAGAGTGAAGCTCACGCCCCGATAAATCAGCCGCGCTTCTTCCTGGCCGGAAATGACTTCCACCGGGTAACCCAAGGCAAGCCGCGCCTGCTCCAGGAAGTCCATGGCGCGGTAGGCCCGACGCAGGCTGTAGGTGCCCACAGCGCGCACATGATGGGCGGGGATGCCGCGCAGGCGGTCGCCGAAGCGGTGCAGGGCGGCCAAGGCTCGCTGCTGGGATTCAAGGGTGATGGTGCCATCGGCGCGCAGTCCGGCCCCCAGACGCACCATTTCCCGGAGCCGGTCGATGACCTGGATGTGATTGCCCAGGCGCCGGGCGAGAATCAGGTGAAAGCTGTTGGATCCCAAGTCCAGTGCGGCGAAATGGCCAGTCCGGTCCTCGTGGGGAGGCGGCGCGTCAATGGCTTGGGGCAGCGGCTGTGGGTCCATGGG
>JBAUIG010000169.1:0-1740 GCA_049682735.1 Candidatus Macondimonas sp.
CGCAAGATGACGCTGGAAGCAAAGCCGGAACGCGAACAGCATAGAATCAATGAATCGATCTGGAAAGGCAGAATTCATGGATAAAAGATCAGCAACGGGCCGTGGGGATTGGCTGTGGCGGGCTGGAGTGCTGGGCGGAGGTGTCGGCCTTGCTGTCGGCGTGAGCGGATTGCTTCCCTTAGGTGAGAGTTGATTCTGTCATGCGGCGCCGTGTTCTGGTCCACAGCATGACCGCGTTTGTGTTCAATGTGGTGATCGTGGCCTTGTCGGTCAATATGGCGGCCTGATTCCGCCAGGATCCGCGCGCAGCATTTCAGCATCGGCCGAATAGGTTGCCATTGCCCTCGCCGAGCCATCGGGTCGATCTATCAGGCGCAGGGATTGTGTTCGTTTGGCGACAGGTGGCTCCTGCCGCGGTTTCGTGCTAAATCACTCCACTGGTCTGCATGAGTTGTGATGGGACGGTCGGCCGTACGGCCTTTCCGCCGCTTGGAATGACGGATTAAATCAACAGGCTTATCGCAAGTCCAATCCGTCCGCACTCCTGATGCGGAATATGTGTTTTCACCCTCTTTTTAAGTGTCGAGGCAGGTCATGGATCTTAATCCGCGTCGTCTCCATCCCTTGGTCGCCACAGCTGCCGTGTCCATCATCCTGTTGTCCCTGGTGGGGATTGCCGCGATGATGGGCTGGCTGCCCGGATCGACATCAGCTCCTGCAATCGAAGCGCCATTGGTGGAACCTTCAGCCGAGGGGGGTGCTCCGACCCCTAAATCGCCCGTCCCTGTGGCCAAGCCGGCTGTGCGGGCGGAAGCACCCCCCAAGCCGCATAAAGCCGCCCCACGACATGTCGCAGCGTCCGAGCAGCAGGCCGAGGTGGCGCCGGCGGTTACGCCGGAGCCGGTTGCAGCTGCGCCTGCCGCGCCGGTCTGCGGAAATTGTGGTGTGGTCGAGTTCATCCAGACCCGTGACAAGGAGGGCGCTCAGGATAAGGGTGTGTTGGGGGCGGTGGTTGGCGGAGTCGCCGGTGGCCTTTTGGGCAACCAGGTCGGCTCCGGTACGGGCAAGAAATTGGCCACCGCAGCGGGTGCTGTGGGTGGCGCCCTGGCGGGGCGGCGCATCGAGCAAGCCCGTCGGCAAGCGGTCTACTATGAAATCGGCGTTCGCTTTGAAGATGGACGGCTGCAAACCTTTAGTCAGGACGTTGCGCCCTCTGTGACTACCGGCCAACGGGTGCGGGTGACGGCCGGCACGGTCTTCCCGCAATAAACCAATCACTTCCGGAGGGCAGGTTGATCCCGCGCCGTCATGAGGCGCGCAACGCGCCCATCCACGTGAATATGCCTTTGTGCTTTGCGACCTATTCCGGGGGAATCAGTCCGCCCTTGACGGCTTTTCCTGCGGCGACGAGGCGGGGGCAGGCGTCTCGGTGGCGAAGGCCAGCTTGCCGGCCCCGGCCTGCTGCAGATCGGCGATGACTTGGGCGACCCGGCCATAGGGCACCGACTGGTCGGCGCCCAGTCGAACGACGAGTTCAGGGGTTACCGTCAAGGCCTTGCGAATGGCTTCGGGCAGAGCCTGCGCTGCGATCGCGCGGTGATCCACCCGCAAATCTCCCTCCCGCGTGATCTCTACGTCCAGTACCTTGGGCTCCGCGAATGGTGCTGCCTGCGTTTGCGGCAGATCGACCCGCAGGGCCTGCGCAAACAGCGGCGCCATGACGATGAAAATCACCAGCAG
>JBAUIG010000170.1:0-2176 GCA_049682735.1 Candidatus Macondimonas sp.
CCTCAGCGGTACAGCTCAGAACCAAGAAAGTGTTTGTTGTCCATGGGCACGACGAAATTGCCAAGATGAACCTCGAAGTTTTTCTACGCGAGGTGGGGCTTGAGCCTGTGGTCTTACATCGTCAAGCGGATGAAGGTTTGACGATCATTGAAAAATTTGAGAAGCACAGCGATGTCGGTTATGCATTTATTCTTCTTACGCCTGATGAAGTGGCATATCTGGCAGTAGAAGATTCCAAGCCCGAAAGTGAACGACGCAAGGAGTTTCGTGCTCGGCCAAACGTTATCTTTGAGTTCGGATACTTCGTTGGAAAACTTGGGCGCTCACGCGTCTGCTGCTTATACACAGGCAACGTCTCACTTCCAAGTGACGTTAGCGGCATGATTTATAAGCGGTACGAAAGGAGCATCGAAGATGTGGCCTACAGCGTTATTAAAGATCTCAAGGCCTCCGGCTATGACTTCGCCTAACCCGATAGCCCACCGGACCTGCGCGGAAAGCCGCTGGAATAAGAATAATAGGGATAGACCACGGCTTACTGCCAAGCTCATTTCTTTCGCTTACCTGACCAAGGAGAGCGCCGTGCGCCGCCGTGCACGTTTATCGTTGCCCAATGTTCCGCTGCACATCACCCCGCGCGATGGATTCGGTAAGGGTTCTAACAGAACAGCGATCAAACTTGGACACATCACATGATGTCGGCTGATATTGAAAGGCGTGCTGGCAGGCGGACCCATGGCCTCCCTTGTGGTGCCTATGCGCGGATACGCTGACCTGCTAACCTGCATAGGCGGTCTTTATACAGGAGCGCGCGCATGCAGCCGGAACGACTTTCCTCAGAGGAAATTGCCAACGCGATCACGCACGGCATCGGACTCCTCCTCAGCATTGGCGGTGGGATCATCCTGATCACCCTGGCCGCACGCCACGCCAGCACTCGTGAAATCATCAGCGCCGCCGTGTTCGCCACCACACTGGTGGTGATGTACGTCGCGTCAACGCTGTACCACGCCATTCACCACCCGCGTGCCAAGCGAAACCTCAAAGTGTTTGATCACTGCGCCATTTTCCTGTTGATCGCGGGCACCTACACCCCGTTCACCATCGTGGCCCTCAAAGGAACTCTGGGTTGGTCGCTGTTCGGGATTGTCTGGGGACTGGCCGTGCTGGGGATCGTGTTCAAATTGTTCTTCACCGGGAAAATGCGCCTGCTGTCGACCATTACCTATGTGCTCATGGGGTGGATCGCCATCGTCGCCGTGGTACCGATCAGCCGGGCGCTACAGCCCGCGGCGCTGTATTGGCTGATTGCCGGCGGCATCGCCTATACCGCCGGAACACTGTTCTATCACAATCAGCGCATCCCTTATTCCCACGCCATCTGGCACGTATTCGTGCTCGCCGGGAGCGTGAGCCATTTCATCGCAATCCTGCTCCAGTTCACTTGGCCCGCAGCCAATGGCGGCAAGGCGGTCAGCCTCGCTTTACTTGGCTAAATAGCCATCAATGCCGCATCCAGAACGGCCGCCGATACTCGGCCCGCTCAGCCAGCATTCTGTCTTTGCTCTCATCGACAGCAGGCCAAAGCCGGCCATTCCAATGATGATATTTTTTCACCCCTAGACGGAGCGCTCGTCGGCAAACTGAACCTTAATCGCCTGGCAGGTTAAGCCAGCACTCGGACGCATGAGACCCTCGCCACAGGGCCTTACCGACGAGATGTCACTTCCCCGCTTTCTTTTCTTTCTTCGCCGCTTTTTTTTCCTTCATGGTCTTTGCGGGTGCCTTCTTGTCGGTCTTCTTGCTGTCCATGCCCTTGCTCATAAAATATCCTGTTGTGGTGGCGAAGCAATGACGGCAGTAATCTGCCGCCGTCTTGTCAGACTATCGGAAAAAGGACTGGATTGCTGATTTTTTTCCTGTCCCGGTAGCTTAGAAATCCCCTGGACCATCGATTGAAGCCGATTATTTTGTCACTTCATCGTATGCCGGCTCTTTCACCATAGTTTCTTTTCACGCCTGCTCAATGGGCTTGAGGGTCGGGCAAGGCGCTTCCAGCGGGCATCCCACTGTCCATATCATCCGCGGATCAAGCCGTGCCGGATAGGATAAACCCGCCGCTTCAAGCGGCGTAGGTATTATCCAGATAATCCAGAATGCGGGTTGACTCCAAGAG
>JBAUIG010000171.1:0-6232 GCA_049682735.1 Candidatus Macondimonas sp.
CTGCACAACCTGCGCAATGCACTGGCTGCCGCCGCCGTGGGAGAGGCGCTGGGGCTGTCCACGGCGACCATTGCCGCCGGACTCGCGCGTGCCCGTCCGGCGCCGGGGCGCTTGAACTGGCTCGTCGGCCGGGATGGGGCGCACTTGATCGATGACAGCTACAACGCCAATCCCACTTCCCTCCAGGCGGCGGTCGCGGTGCTGGCCGAACTGGCTGGTGAACGCTGGCTGGTGCTGGGGGATATGGGCGAGTTGGGTGAGAACGGTGCGGCGCTGCATGGCGAGATCGGCACCTATGCCCGTGACCGCGGGATCAGCCGGCTCTATGCGGTGGGGCCGTTGAGCGTAGCGGCGGTTGAGACATTCGGAACCGGTGCCCGGCATTACGGGGATCAGGCACAACTGGTGGCGGGACTCTCGGCGGATCTGACGCGCTGCATCGCACCGCCCACGATCCTCGTCAAGGGTTCGCGGCGCATGGCCATGGAAGGGGTGATCACGGCCCTGCGGCAGGTGGATTGAGATGTTGTATTGGTTGACCCAACAACTGGTGAGTTACCACAGCGGATTCCACGCTTTCAGCTACATCACACTGCGCGCCATCATGGGAATGCTGACCGCGCTGGCTCTGGGGCTGTTGCTCGGTCCTGTGCTGATCAAGCGCCTGACCCACCGTCAACTTGGCCAGCAGATCCGCAGCGACGGCCCGCAGTCCCATTTGTCCAAGGCGGGGACGCCCACCATGGGCGGCGCACTGATCCTGTTGTGCATCAGCCTGAGCACGTTGTTCTGGGCGGATCTCAGCAACCGTTACATCTGGATCGTTCTGGTCACGACCCTGTTGTTCGGGCTGGTCGGCTGGATGGACGATTACCTGAAGATCTACCGGCGTTCCAGCCATGGCTTGAGCGCTCGCCAGAAATACCTGGGCCAGTCGATCGTTGGCCTGGCGGCGGCCTTGGCGCTCTACTTCACCGCACAGATTCCAGCGGAAACCACGCTGATTGTCCCATTCCTGAAGAATGCGGTCTGGCCAATGGGCTGGCTGTTCATCCCGTTTGTCTATTTCGTCATCGTTGGCACCAGCAATGCGGTGAATCTGACGGATGGCCTGGATGGCCTGGCCATCATGCCGACTGTGCTGGTTGCGGCGGGGCTTGGGGTATTTGCCTATGTGGGTGGGCATGCCCAGTTCGCGACCTACCTGGGGATTCCCCATATTCCCGGGGCGGGTGAGATGCTGATCCTGTGCGCGGCCATTGGCGGCGCTGGGCTCGCTTTTCTTTGGTTCAACACCTATCCCGCGATGGTGTTCATGGGCGATGTCGGCGCGCTGGCCCTGGGCGCCGCCCTGGGGACGGTGGCGGTGGTGGTGCGGCAGGAAATCGTGCTGGGGATCATGGGGGCGGTATTCGTCATGGAAACCGTCTCGGTCATGCTGCAGGTGGCGTCATTCAAGCTCACCGGCCGGCGCATCTTCCGGATGGCGCCCATTCATCACCACTTCGAGCTGATGGGCTGGCCCGAGCCGCGGGTGATCGTGCGCTTCTGGATCATCACGGTGATCCTGGTGTTGATCGGCCTGTCATCCCTGAAGTTGCGGTGAGGAAGGAGTGATGAAGCCATCCATCCATCCTGCCGCCCTTCCCGAGACCGTCGTGGTCGGCTTGGGCGCGACCGGGCTGTCGATGGCGCGCTATCTCCATCGCCAGGGGGAGCCGTTCCGAGTGGTGGACACCCGCGCGCATCCGCCTCAGCTGGCTGCGTTGCAGGCCTCGTGTCCTGATGTAACAGTTCATTGTGGGCCCTTTTCAGCGGCGACCTTCGCGGGTGCCAGCCGTATCCTGCTCTCCCCCGGCGTGGCACCGCAGGAGCCGGCCCTGACCCAGGCGCGCGCGGCAGGGGTGTCGATGGAAGGTGATATCGCCCTGTTCGCGCGGGTGGCGCAGGCGCCGATCGCCGCGATCACGGGCTCCAATGGCAAAAGCACGGTGACGGCGCTGCTCGGAGAAATGGCCCGAGCGGCAGGCCTGCGGGTGGGCGTGGGGGGTAACCTGGGCACCCCGGCGCTGGACCTGCTGGCGGATGACATCGACCTGTATGTGCTGGAGCTGTCCAGTTTTCAGTTGGAGACCACGGATGCGCTGAATGCCCGCGTGGCCACCGTGCTCAACCTCTCGGAAGACCATATCGACCGCCATGGCTCCCTGGCAGCCTATGCCGCCACCAAAGCACGCATTTTCCGCGCCGCGCCGGATCGAGAACCGCCGTTGCGGGTGCTCAACGCCGAGGACGCGCGGGTGGTGGCAATGGCCTCTTCCGGGGAACCGGCCCGCTGGTTCGCCCTCACCAGCGAGGATCCCGGCCATTACCGCGTGATCTCTCGCCAGGGACGCCGCTGGCTGGCGGCGGGAAGTGAAGCGTTGCTGCCGGTGGCAGAGCTGGCGCTGGTGGGTGAACACCATCAGGCCAATGCCCTGGCGGCCCTGGCGATGGCTGATGCACTGGCGCTGCCTCGAGCAGTCGCCCTTCAAGCTCTGCGCCAGTTCCGGGGGCTGCCGCATCGGACCCAGCTGATTGCCGAAGTGGGCGGGGTGCGCTTCATCGATGATTCCAAGGGCACCAACGTGGGCGCCACGGTTGCTGCCTTGCGCGGGGTGCCGGGTCCCTTGGTGCTGATCGCCGGCGGTCAGGGCAAGGGGCAGGATTTCTCCGCCTTGCGGCCCTGGGTGGCGGGCAAGGTGCGGGCCGCGATCCTGATCGGCCAGGATGGCGGGGAACTGGCGACCGCCCTGGCGGGGGCAACCGCCATCGTGCGCGCTGGCGCTCTGGACGAGGCGGTCCGGCTGGCGGCCCGCCATGCCCGCCCAGGAGACGCGGTGCTGTTGTCGCCAGCCTGCGCCAGCCTGGACATGTTCCGCGACTACCACCATCGCGGCGAAGTTTTTGCCGCAGCGGTGCGGGAGTTGACGCCATGAGCGCGGTGAGCCTTCCCGCATCGGCTCGACCAGCCTCCAAGGCTGTGATCCTGGCGCGCCTGGATGCGCCCTTGCTGCTGGCCGCCCTGGCCTTGCTGGCACTGGGATTGATCATGGTGGCCTCTGCCTCCATGCCGCTGGCGGATCATCAGTTCAACGATCCATTTCGCTATTTCCGGCGCCAATTACTCTATGCCCTGCTCGGACTGGGTTTCGGCGCGCTGGTGCTGCGGCTTTCCCTGGAGCGACTGCAGCCACTGGGCTTCACCCTGATGGCGATCAGCTTTGCCTTACTGCTGGTAGTGCTGGTGCCGGGGGTGGGCAAGGTGGTCAACGGCAGCGCCCGCTGGCTGGATCTGGGAATACTCCGAATCCAGGTGTCCGAGCCCGCGCGCCTCGGTTTGTTGATTTATCTCGCGGGATTTCTCGTTCGTCGGCAGGTGGAGGTGCGCGATACCTTCTTTGGGGTCGCCAAGGTGATGGCGCTGCTGGCGGCCGCGGGTGTGTTGCTGTTGGGTGAACCCGACCTCGGCGCGGCTGTGGTCTTGACCCTGGCGGTCATGGCCATGCTCTGGGTGGCGGCTGCGCCGATCCTGCCTTTCATCATCCTGTTGGGATGCGGGATGGGGGGGCTGTATTTGCTGATCGCCCTGTCGCCCTATCGCCTGGCCCGGCTCACCGGTTTCATGGATCCCTGGGCGGATCCCTTCGACACCGGTTTCCAGCTCACCCAGTCGCTGATGGCGATCGGCTCGGGCCACTGGTTCGGCCTGGGGCTCGGCAGCAGCGTGCAAAAGATGTTCTACCTGCCCGAGGCCCACACCGATTTTCTGTTTGCCATTCTGGCCGAGGAACTCGGTCTGCTGGGTTCTCTGACGGTGATTGCGCTCTATGCGCTGGTGTTCTGGCGCTGCTTGCGCATTGCCGACACGGCGGCGCGGCGCGGGCGTTGGTTTGGGGCGTATCTCACGATGGGATTGGGGGTGTGGCTGGCCAGTCAGGCCCTCATCAACATCGGCGTGAACATGGGCTTGCTGCCCACCAAGGGCCTGACCTTGCCCTTGATGAGCTATGGCGGCAGCAGCCTGCTGGTGGTGTGCGTGATGATCGCGCTCATCCTGCGCGTGGGGATCGAGAATGCCGAACCGGCCATCCCGTCCAATCATCGGGAGCGGCGGTCATGAGCGGCGGCATGGTGTTGATCATGGCGGGCGGTACGGGTGGGCATGTGTTCCCGGCCCTGGCCGTGGCCCGGGCTTTGCGCACGGATGGCATTGCCGTGGCCTGGCTGGGCAGCCGTGGAGGGATGGAAGAGCGGGTCGTGCGACGCGATGGCATCGCCTTCCACGGCATCCGCATCCGGGGCCTGCGCGGCAAGGGCGTCACGGCCTGGTTGCTGGCGCCACTGCGCCTGGCCGGGGCAGTGGCCGAGGCGCTTGCCGTCATGATCCGGCTGCGCCCACGCGTGGTGTTGGGCATGGGGGGCTTTGCAGCGGGTCCCGGCGGGCTGGCGGCCTGGCTGTTGCGTCGACCTCTGGTGATTCATGAACAGAACGCCGTGGCGGGTTGGACCAACCGCCTGCTGGCCCGGCTGGCACGGCGAGTGCTGGGTGCGTATCCGAATGTGCTGGGATCCGTCGAGGCGGTGGGCAACCCGGTACGTCCGGAAATTGCTGCCCTGCCGGCGCCCGAGGTGCGGTTGGCCGGTCGCGAAGGACCGTTGCGGGTGTTGGTGTTGGGGGGGAGCCAGGGCGCGCGCGCCCTGAATGCCACTGTACCTGAGGCATTGGCCCAACTGCCGGCAGGAATCGCGGTCGAGGTGATCCATCAAACCGGCGTTTCGGAGCAGGCGCAGACCCAGCAGGCCTATGCCCGGTTCGGGGTGCAGGCGGAGGTGCTGGCGTTCATCGAGGACATGGCGACGGCCTATGGCTGGGCTGACCTGGCGGTCTGTCGCGCCGGCGCCCTGACGCTGGCAGAGGTGACGGCAGCCGGTGTCGGCACGGTGCTGGTGCCTTATCCCCACGCCGTGGACGATCACCAGACCCGCAATGCCGAGTATTTGGTCGCGGCCGGCGCCGCCGTGCTGCAACCCCAGGATTCACTGACCGTGGCGGGCCTGGCCGAGTTGCTTGCGCCCTTGCTGGGTGATCGGGACCGGTTGCGGGACATGGCGCGGCAGGCGCGCGGCCTGGCCCGGCCCGATGCGACCGCCGAGGTGGTGCGGGTGTTGCGCGCGGAAGGGGGGCTGGCATGAGCGGCGTGTTGTCGGCGGCGCTGTTGCAGCAGGCCTGGATGCGGCGGGTGCGGCGCATCCATTTCGTCGGCATGGGCGGTGTGGGGATGGCCGGGATCGCCGAGGTGTTGCTCAACCTGGGCTATCAAATCTCGGGCTCGGACCTGCGCGACAACGCGGCGCTGCAGCACCTGGCCGGATTGGGGGCCAGCGTGGCCCTGGGTCATGGCGCCGATCGGGTGGTGGGCGCCGATGTGGTGGTGGTGTCCAGCGCCATCGGCATGGAGAACCCCGAGGTCGCTGCCGCCCGGGAGCAGGGCATCCCGGTCATTCCCCGTGCGCAGATGTTGAGCGAACTGATGCGCTTCCGCTACGGCATCGCGGTCGCGGGCACGCATGGCAAGACCACCACCACCAGCCTGGTGGCAAGCGTGCTGGCCGATGGCGGCCTGGATCCCACCTTCGTCATCGGGGGACGCCTCAATCAGGCCGGCACCCATGCCCGGCTGGGAACGAGTCCCTATCTGGTGGCCGAGGCGGATGAGAGCGATGCGTCTTTCTTGCATCTGCAGCCCATGATCGCCGTGGTGACCAATGTGGATGCCGACCACCTGGACACCTACGGCGGCAGCTTCAGTCAGTTGCGCCAGACCTTCCTGGAATTCCTGCACAACCTGCCGTTCTATGGGCTGGCCGTGATTTGCGCGGATGATCCGACGCTGTCGGAGATGCTGCCGGAAATCGGCCGGCCGGTGGTGAGCTATGGCTTTGCCGACGGTGCGGACGTGCGGGCGCTGATGGCACGTCCCGAGGCGGGCCGCAATCATCTGGAAGTCCAGTTTCCGGATGGCAGTCATCATGCCCTCATTCTCAATCTGCCGGGCCGCCATAACGTGCAGAACGCGCTGGCTGCGCTGGCCGTGGGGCATGAGCTGGGCATCGCACCGGCCGCCATGGCGCAGGCCCTGGAGCAGTTCCAGGGTATCGGCCGGCGCTTCCAGCGTTATGGCGTCATCGA
>JBAUIG010000172.1:0-2349 GCA_049682735.1 Candidatus Macondimonas sp.
TGTTGTCCCTGGACGGTCTGTTCCGCGCGGATTTCGAGGATGGCAGCCTGGAGCAGCTCTTGCTCAGCCCGCATCCGACCAGTGCCTTGGTCTCGGCCAAAGTCTTGGCGCATTGGCTGACAACCGGCGTACCCCTGCTGCTGATCACCCCCTTGCTGGGGGTGTTGCTACAATTGTCCCCCCTTGCGCAGGCGGTGCTGTTCGCCGGTCTGCTGCTCGGGACGCCGACCTTGAGCCTGCTGGGATCGGTGGCGGTGGCCCTGACGCTGGGATTGCCCCGCGGCGGCTTGCTGGTGTCGGTATTGCTGTTGCCGTTGTTTGCGCCGGTCCTGGTGTTTGGTGCCGGCGCGGTGAGCAGCGCGTTGCTGGAGATGCCTGTGTTGCCTTATTTCTACATGCTCGGCGCGGAACTGGTGCTGGCCGTGACTCTGGTGCCGCTGGCCACTGCCGCCGCCCTGCGCGCCAGCCTGGGATCCTGACGTGATCGCTTTTTTGAGTCGTTGGGCATCCTTACCCACTTTCTACCGCTTGGCCGGGCGCCTGCTCCCCTGGCTTTGGGGGCTGACGGCCGTATTGATGGGCGCGGGGTTGATCGGTGCGCTGGTGCTGGCGCCGGTCGACTATCAGCAGGGCCAGGCCTATCGCATTCTGTTCGTGCATGTGCCGAGCGCCTGGATGGCCATGTTCGTCTATATGTTCATGGCCGGTGCGAGCGCGGTGGGTTTTATCTGGCATATCAAGCTGGCCGAGATCCTGGCGCGGGTCAGCGCGCCGCTGGGGGCCGCCTTCACCGGTCTGGCGCTGGCCACGGGCTCCTTGTGGGGCGCGCGCATGTGGAACACCTGGTGGGTGTGGGATGCTCGCCTGACCTCGGTGCTGCTGCTGTTCTTCCTCTACCTGGGTTTCATGGCTCTGCAGGCTGCCATCGAGGACCGCCGCCGGGCAGCCCGCGCCGGCGCCGTGCTGGCGCTGGTCGGGGTGGTCAACATTCCCATCATTCATTACTCGGTGGAGTGGTGGAACACACTGCATCAGGGCGCGACCGTGTCCAAGCTGTCCAATCCGTCGATGACCTGGGACATGTTGTGGCCGCTGTTGACAATGGCGCTGGGCTTCATGGCCTATTTTGCCGCCGCCGTGCTGGTGCGCGCCCGTTGCGAGATTCTGGAGCGGGAACGGCATCGGCGCTGGGTGGTCGAAGAGGCCGCATGAACATGAGGATCGCCGAATTTTTTGCAATGGGCGGTTATGCGCCCTACGTCTGGGGGTCCTACGGACTGGCCCTGGCGGCCCTCGTTTACAACGCCTGGATCCCCGTGCGGCGGCATCGGCGGCTGCGGTTATCCATCCAGGCAGAAACCCGGATGGCATCCCGTCATCCCGCAGCCCCCACACACCGGATCAGCGATGAAAACGGCGCGTAAGAATTGATTGCTGCTGGCCCTTGCCCTGGTTGTGGGGGTTGGCATCGCCGCCCTCCTGGTGGGACTGGCCTTTCGTGAAAACCTCACCTTCTTTTTTACGCCATCCCAGGTGGCGGCCGGCGAGGTGCGGCCCGGCCAGCCCTTCCGGGTCGGCGGGCTGGTCATCCCCGGCAGTGTGGAGCGTTTGTCCGATGGGGTGACGGTACGCTTCAAGCTCACCGACACGGCGGCGGTGGTGCCGGTGCAGTATCAGGGTGTCCTGCCGGATCTGTTCAAGGAAGGCCAGGGCATTGTGGCGAACGGAACACTGGATGGGGCCGGGATGTTCGTGGCCAGCCAGGTTCTGGCCAAGCACGATGAAAACTATATGCCTCCCGAAGTGGCCGACGCCCTGAAGGCGCAAGGCGCCATGCCGGACCATGAAATGATACGGAAAATGCAGCCATGATCATCGAGTGGGGCCATTTCGCCCTGGTGCTGGCTTTCCTGCTCGCGCTGTGCCAGACCGTCTTCCCGCTGTGGGGAGCCGCGCGCAATCGTCCTGCGTCGATGGCGGTGGCCGTGCCCGCGGCCTGGGGGCAGCTGCTGTTCCTGGCGCTGAGCTATGGCGTGCTGACCTATGCATTCGTGAGTCATGACTTTTCCGTCCTGTATGTGGCGCAGAATTCCAACAGCACGCTGCCGCTGATCTATCGGCTGACCGGCGTTTGGGGCGGGCATGAGGGCTCCATCCTGCTGTGGGTCCTGATCCTCGCCGGCTGGACGGTGGCGGTCGCGGTCAGCGCGCGGCAATTGCCCACCGCCTATGCCGCCCGGGTGATCGGCGTCATGGGGGCGATCAGCGTGGGCTTCCTGGCCTTTATCCTGTTCACCTCCAATCCCTTCACCCGGCAGTTTCCGGTCCCGGCCGATGGGCAGGATCTCA
>JBAUIG010000173.1:0-19683 GCA_049682735.1 Candidatus Macondimonas sp.
TGCGGTGGTGTTCGCGCCGCGTCGCCCGGGCTGACCGCTGCTGTCCTCGCGCGTGCATTGGCCACAGGCGCTTGATGGCGTAACAGGGACATGCGTGCGCGCAGGCGCAGCCAGCGGGGATGAAACCGCCGCAGCGTCTTGTTGAATCGCGGCAACGCCTGCGGCGTGGGCTCGGGACTATAACGCAAGGCCAGGTATTGCTCACACAGCTCGCCGAGCAGGATATGCCAGGCCGGCTCGGCTGCGGCGCAACGGGACAGATAATCCCGCGGCCCCTCTCCCGGTCGAACTGGATAGCCCGCCCGCGACAATCGACGCTTCAGACGGGCGAAACCTGCGGCCACGGGATCATCATCAGGTCGGTATTCGCGCCGGCGTCCCATCCACAGCCCCACCATCGCGCCCACGCCCACCGTGATGAGCGTCATCCACCCCATCAACCGTCCCGGTTCGACCGACTCAAAACCCAATTGGGCCAGCGTCGTGCGTTGCTTTTCCGGGCCATAACCCAGCACCCAGTCATTCCAGCGGTAGTTCACGGCGTCCCAGCTCAGGCGCAGGCGTTGCAGCGTTTGGCTCTCGCGCAGCAAGCGCACCGGTGCCGAGAGTTCACCCGCCAGCGCTGCGGCCGCGCCGTCCTCGATTCGCTCCGGGGCGACGGCCGCGGTGGGATCGATACGCACCCATCCCCGGTCAGCGAGCCAGATTTCGGCCCAGGCATGGGCGTCGGCTTGGCGCACGATCAGATAATCCCCCAGGGGATTGGTCTCGCCGCCCTGGTAGCCGGTCACCACGCGTGCCGGGACCCCGGCTGCTCGCATCAGGAACACAAAGGCGCCGGCATAGTGTTCACAAAACCCGCGCCGGGTGTTGAACAGAAAATCGTCGATCCCATTTGGGCCCAAGGGTGGCGGGTCTAGGGTGTAGTAGAAGGGCGCTTGTCGGAACAAAGTCAGCGCTGCGCGCGCGCGATCCGCTGGATCGGCGAGACGCGCCTGCCACTGTTCAGCGAGCGTGCGTGCCGCGTTATTGCCTTTTTCGGGCAGTGCCAGGGCGCGTCCTCGCAGACCCGGGTCGAGTTCCGGGGCAAGTCGGTAGTTCAGATAGGAGCTGGCTTCGTAACGCAGGCGTTCTTCCACCGGCTTGCCCTCGATGGCCTCGCGTCCCGTGAGTCGCGCCTGGCGGCGCTCCAGCCGGGCGGGAACGTCGAGTAGTGGCAGCCAGGGTTGTCCCTGTGGTTCCAGTGTGATCTCGTAGCTCAGCGGCGCGCTCAGAGGGGTCAACGGCGTCGGATTGATTTCGGCGGGTTGTCGGGTGCGCCAGGTTTGACCGTCGTAATCCCAGAGCACCAGGGCGCGCCAATAGCGGGATGCGGGCGGAGGGGTAGGACCGAAGAAACGCACGCGGAAAGCCACCGCCCCGGAGTGGCCCAGTGCCGCAATGGCGCCGGGAGCCATGTGGTCGCTCAGTCCAAAACGGGTGGTTCCGGTATCCCGCGGAATGCTCCATAAAGGTCCGGGCAGACGCGGAAACAGCAGGAACAGAATCAACATCAGGGGCAGCGCCTGGGCCAGAAGCACCGCTGCCGTGCGCAGGGCCATGGCGGGCGGCGGTCCGTCCGCGCCTTCCTGCAACAAAATCCAGGCGCCGGTCAGCGGCAACAGGCCGAGCAGCGCCAGCGCGCCGCCAGGCAGGGCCTGGTCGTGCAGAAAGCCACTGCCGAGCAGGAAAAAACACAGATACACCACCAGAATGCGATCCCGTCCGGTGCGAATCTCCAGCAGCTTGAGCCCCAGCATCAGCGCCAGCAGGGCGCTGCCCGAGTCGGCGCCATTGATGCGTCCGTACTGGGTCGCCACCGCCGCCAGCCCGGCAAGCGCCAGTCCCAGCCGCAGCCAGCGCCCCGGCGCGGTCATTCGTCCGCCGGAGATGGCGATGAGTCCCCCAGCGCAACCCGCCAGTGCACCGCTCACCCACAGCGGCAGATGGGTCAGGTGCGGCAGATAGGCGATGGCGACGCAAGCCAGCAGCAGGGCAAGCGTGCGGCCGGGTCGGGTGGCCTTCATGGCGCTGTCCGTGCCGGCAGACCGAACAGGGCGAGCTGGCGCAGTGCCTGTTGCAGGTGGCGCTCGCCGACTCCCAAGGGCAACTGGCGATCGGGCAAGCGCAGGGCGAACGGCGCGCCGCGTTCGTGCGCCTCCAGGGCCTGGCGGCACAGCAGCGACAGGATGCGTTCGGCATCCGCTTCGTGGGCAAACTGTGTCCAGTCCAACCGCCATTCGGGCTGATCGGTTTCGCTGAACTGCTTGACCATGAGCCCTCGTTCCCGCGCCAGTGTGCGCCAGGCGATGTGGTTCGCTCCATCGCCGGCGCGGTAACTGCGCAGGCCGCGGTAGTCCTCACTGCCCTCTCCATGATTGGATGCCGTGCCCAGCCCGCCCTGCACCCCGCCCCTTGGCAGCGGCGCCTGCCGGGCGGGATGCGGATAGACCAGGGCTTCCAGCGCCGGATGAATCCAGGTCCAAGCTTCGAACAGCCCGAGCGGATAGGTGGTCGACAGTCCCAGGCGGGGGGGCGCGAGACGTCCGCGTCGGGGAGCCGGAATGGCGAAGGGAATAGGCGTTTCAGTGCCTGCGGGCAGCGCTGCGAGCGCCATGGTTTGCGCATCGTGATGGAGATGCAGCCCATAGCGGGGCAGGGTGTCGGGGTGGGAAAGATGCAGCGTGAACACGGCTGGGTTTCCGGCGAATACGGGCGCAGCGTCCTGTCCTGTAACGACCAGTCCCAGCAGGTTGCGGTGGGTGTGATACATCGCCAGGAAGGCCGCGCCGCCCATCCAAAAACAGACCACGAACAGCAGGCTGTTGCCATAGTTGAGGGCGGCCAGGAGCATGATCCCGAGCAGCAGGGCGAATCCCCAGCCCTGTCGGGTGGGCAGGATATAGATGCGGTTGCGTTCCACACGGATGGGTCCAGTGACCGGAGGATGGCGCCGATTGACCCAGCGCAGCACCCAGGCATGACGCATCACGGCCCCAGGCATGGTCAGGGCACCACCACCGCGGTCAGGATGTCGCGCGGACCGATGGGCTGCTCCTCACGGCCTTCCAGCGGCTGCAGGCGATGGCCGGCCAAGGGTTCGAACAGCGCCTGCACATCCTCCGGCAACACATGCTCGCGCCCCGCCAACAAGGCCCAGGCCTGCGCGGCGCGCACCAGGCCCAATCCCGCGCGCGGCGAGAGCCCTTCGCGAAACCGACCGCAGCGCCGTGTGTAATCAAGCAGCGCCAGCACATAGGAGAGCAGCGGTTCGGCTAGGTGCACCCGGCGCACCTGTCGTTGTAGATCCAACAGATCGATGGCGCTGAGTCGACTGGGCAATTGCGCCAACGCGCTGCGCCGTTCCCCGAGGCGCAGCAGCGCCCGCTCCGCCTCCGGGTCCGGATAACCCAGGCTGATGCGCAGCAGAAACCGGTCGAGTTGTGATTCAGGCAGGGCGAAGGTGCCCGCCTGGCGGGTTGGGTTCTGGGTGGCGATGACGAAGAAGGGCTGGGGCAGCCGGTGACTGACGCCGTCCACGCTGACCTGGCCTTCCTCCATGGCTTCCAGCAGCGCACTCTGAGTACGTGGTGTCGCCCGATTGATCTCATCGGCCAGCATCAACTGGGTGAAGACCGGCCCCGGATGGAAGGTGAAGCGACCACTGGCGCGGTCATAGATGGAGGTGCCGGTGATGTCGGCGGGCAGCATGTCGCTGGTGAATTGGACGCGCTGGAATTCCAGCCCCAGGCTGCGCGCCAGCGCGTGGGCCAGGGTGGTTTTTCCCACACCGGGCACGTCTTCCAGCAACAAATGCCCCTCGGCCAGCAGGCAGGCCACTGCCTGGCGGATCTGGTGTTCCTTGCCGAGGACGACGCGTGCGACCTGATCGATGGCCTCATGGATGAGGGTCAGCGGCCGTTCATCAATCAGGGGCGGGAGAGGGAGATCGAATACGTCGGACATGGGAACTCCGGAGAACTGAACAGGCTTCAAATGAGGTTTTCGGCCGACCTCGGTAGAATATGACCAGAAGCGATCGTGAAATGATCGGTCGGCGGTTTGCAAACGGAGAACGAGATGACGCAGCGCGATGAACGCATGGGCTTCTGGCAGGTTGTTGGCAGTGTGCTGGCGGCTTTGCTGGGGGTTCAGAGCGAGAAGAATCGTCAACGGGATTTCACCAGTGGCAGCCCGTTTGCATTCATCGCAATCGGCGCGGCGGCCACGGTGGTGTTGATTGGACTGATCTTGCTGGGTGTGCGGCTCTTGCTGGCTCAGGCCGGATATCCCGCGCCCTGAAGCTGATTTGGGTGCTGATGGCGCCCGCGAATTTGAGATAAAGGTGAGTGCGGAAGATGGCGATCAAGGCATTGCTGAAGACATGGGAAAGTGAGGGGCATTCGCCCCTGAGCCGGCGTGAATACTGCCTGCGGCTGACGATCCATGACCTGGCCCGGTTGCGGGCCTTGCACGAAATGTATCCGGCGCGCTGCGAGGATGATTTGCTGCGGGAACTGATCAGCGCCGCCCTCGATGAGATCGAGGGGCTGCTGCCTTACCGGGAGGGTTCCCAGGTAGTGGCACGCGATGAGTTGGGCGATCCCATCTTCGAGGACGTGGGACCCTCGCGCCAGTTCTACGAACTGACGCGCAAGCATCTCAAGACGCTCCAGGAAGAGGCCGAACAGAACTGATCCGCCTTCGGGGCCTGGAGACGATCGTCCGGGCCCCTGGCGTCGCGTCATCCAATCCCTGCTCGCGGCGGGCGGAATATTCTGACTTCAGGCCAAGCGGGCGAGGCGCGCTTTCTGGCTCTCCAGTCGGACGAGATCGGCGGTCAGGCTTTCCAGGCGGGCCTGCTCCTTGCCCACTACCTCGGCGGGTGCGCGTTCGACAAAGGCGGGATTGTCCAGACGCCCTTTCAGCTTGTCACGCTCCTGACACAGACGCGTGATTTCCTTGTCCAAGCGCTGCTGTTCCGCCGCCGTGTCGATCAGTCCTGCCAGGGGAACGAGGACACCCATGCCGCCCACCAAGGCAAGCGCCGCTTCCGGGGCCGGTGCCCCGGACGGGAGAAATTCGAGTTCGGCGAGCCGTGCCAGTTTGCTGAGATAGGGCAGGTAGGCGTCGAGCCGCTGTCGATCAGCGTCGCTGGCGTCCTGCAGCAGCACGGGCAGCGCTCGGCCGGGGGCGATGTCCATTTCGCCGCGAATGCGGCGCACCCCCAGGATGAACGCCATGACCCAGGCCATATCCGTCTCGGCGGCCGTATCGATGTGTGCATTGTCCGGCTCGGGGTAGCGCTGGCGCATCAATGTGTCGCCCGATTTTCCGGCCAGTGGCGCCACTCGCTGCCAGATCTCCTCGGTGATGAAGGGCATGAAGGGGTGCAGCAGCCGCAGCGCCGTTTCCAGCACCCGCACCAGCGTGCGCCGGGTGCCACGCAACTGAGCAGGATCGGCATCGGCGCTCTGGAGCGTCACCTTGGCCAGTTCCAGGTACCAGTCGCAGTATTCGCCCCATAAAAAGTCGTAGGCCACCTGGGCGGCGAGGTCGAAGCGATAGCCGTCCAGATGCTCGCGCACACCCGCCTCGGTACGCTGCAAACGCGAGATGATCCAGCGTTCGGCCAGCCCCAGTTCAATCGGTTCGCTCCCAAGCCCGGTATCCTCTCCTTCGCTGTTCATCAGCACGAAACGGGCGGCGTTCCACAGCTTGTTGCAGAAGTTGCGGTAGCCCTCGATGCGCCCCAGATCGAACTTGATGTCGCGGCCGGTGGAGGCGAGCGAACAGAAGGTGTAGCGCAGGGCGTCGGTGCCGAAGGCGGCGATGCCGCCCGGGAACTGGCGGCGGGTGGCCTGTTCGATCTTTTTCGCCATCTGCGGCTGCATCAGGCCGCTGGTGCGCTTGGCCACCAGTGCATCCAGGCTGATGCCGTCGATCAGATCGATCGGATCGAGCACATTGCCCTTGGACTTTGACATCTTTTGGCCTTCGGCGTCGCGCACCAGACCATGGATGTAGATCTCCCGAAACGGCACCTCACCGGTGAATTTCAGTCCCATCATGATCATTCGGGCAACCCAGAAGAAAATGATGTCGAAGCCGGTCACCAGCACGGAAGTGGGGTAGAAGGCGGCCAGCTCGGGCGTCGCCTGCGGCCAGCCCAGCGTCGAGAAGGGCCACAAGGCCGAGGAGAACCAGGTATCGAGGACATCCTCGTCCTGCCGCAGTGGCTGATCGGCGGCGATTCCATGGCGGGCGCGCACCTCGGTCTCCGAGGCGCCGACATAGACATTGCCTGCCTCGTCATACCAGGCCGGGATGCGGTGGCCCCACCAGATCTGCCGGCTGATGCACCAGTCCTGAATGTTCTCCAGCCACTGGAAATAGGTTTTTTCCCAGTTCTCCGGCACGAAACGGATGCGGCCGCTGGTTACCGCATCGATGGCTGGCTGGGTGATGGCGGTGCGGCCACCCGGTCGGCCGTCGGGCTGGGTCTCGCGGGTCAGGTCCACATACCACTGATCGGTGAGATAGGGCTCGATGACCGCGCCGCTGCGATCACCGCGCGGCACCATCAGCTTGTGCTCCTTGACTGTATCGAGCAGGCCGGCGGCTTCGAGGTCCGCGACGATGTGCTTGCGCGCTTCGAAGCGATCGAGCCCGCGGTAGGCGACCGGCGCCAGTTCATTGATGCAGGCATCGACGGTGAACACGTTGATCTGCGCCAAATTGTGACGCTGGCCGACGTCGTAATCATTGAAGTCATGTGCTGGGGTGATCTTGACGCAACCGGTGCCGAAGGCCGGGTCGACGTAGTCGTCGGCGATGATGGGGATCAGCCGCTCGGCCAGCGGCAGCCAGACCTGTTGGCCGATCAGGTGGCGATAGCGCTCATCCTCTGGATGCACGGCCACGGCGGCATCGCCCAGCAGGGTTTCGGGACGGGTGGTGGCGACCACCAGATAATCGGCGGTGGGCTGCCCCGCGGCGTCGGCCAGCGGATAGCGGATGTGCCACAGCGAGCCGTTTTCCTCTTCGCTCACCACTTCCAGATCGGAAATGGCGGTGTGCAGCACCGGATCCCAGTTCACCAACCGCTTGCCGCGATAGATCAAGCCCTGTTCATGCAGCCGAACGAACACCTCGGTGACCGCCGCCGACAGCCCCGCGTCCATGGTGAAGCGCTCGCGCGACCAGTCGCAGGAGGCGCCCATGCGCCGCAACTGGCGCGAGATGGTGTTGCCCGACTCGCCCTTCCACTCCCACACCCGTTCGACGAAGGCTTCCCGTCCCAGGTCATGGCGCGACTGCCCCTGCGCGGCCAGTTGCCGTTCCACCACCATCTGGGTGGCAATGCCGGCATGGTCGGTCCCCGGTTGCCACAGCGTCGGCGCGCCGCGCATGCGGTGGTAGCGGGTCAGCACGTCCATCAGGGTGTCCTGAAAGGCGTGGCCCATGTGCAGGGTGCCGGTGACGTTGGGCGGCGGGATCATGATGCAGTAGGGCGGTTCGGCTGCTTGCGCCAGATCGGGGCGGAAATGGCCGCCCGCCTCCCAGAAGGCGTACCAGCGCGACTCGATGGCGTTGGGTTCGTAGGACTTGTCCATGTTTACTCGAAGGTCAGGGCCGTGGCGGCGCGTTCAGGCGGGGAGGGCGTGGGTCTGCAGGGTATAGCCCCGATCGCGGTAGAAGCGGTAGCGTTCCCGCCCCGCTGCGCGCAGGGTTTCGGTGGCGCCGATGATTTCCACCACGCGCTCGAAACGGCTGAAGAACAGCGGGATCTGGTCGGTCAGGTTCACCAGCACATCGCTCAATCGCGGCGGTGGCTCGGCGTCGCACCCCACCAGCACCGGGCTGACGCCGTCTTCCTGCGCCAGCGCCACATGAGGCACGAAGCTGCCCTGGCGGAAGGTCCACAGCAGTTGATCGATTTCGGCGGCTCCCTCGGGGGAGGCGGTATGCACATAGACACCCAGCCCCTGCCGATAGGCCTTGTCGATTAGACGGCAGGCGGTGTGCTGGATACGCTGAGGCGCGATGTCTTCCAGGAGATAAAACCCGACTTGGGTCATGGCTTATGCCACCTGTTGCCGCAGGTATTCGACCAGGAGCGGTACGGGCCGGCCCGTGGCGCCTTTGTCCTTGCCGGATTTCCAGGCGGTGCCGGCGATATCCAGATGGGCCCAGCGCTGCTCTTCCACGAAGCGCCACAGAAAACAGGCGGCGGTGACGCTGCCCGCCTCGCGGCCGCCGATATTGGCCATGTCGGCGAAATTGCTGTCCAGTTGCTTTTGGTACTCGGGCCACAAGGGCATCTGCCATGCTCGGTCGCCAGTGACTTCTCCGGCGGCCAGCAGCGCCTTGGCGAGGGCGGGGTCATTGCTGAACAGGCCACTGGCGTGGCTGCCCAGGGCGATGACACAGGCGCCGGTGAGGGTGGCGATGTCGATGATGACCTGGGGCTCGTAGCGTTTGGCGTAGGTGAGGGCGTCACACAGCAGCAGGCGTCCCTCAGCGTCGGTATTCAGGATCTCGATGGTTTTCCCGGACATGCTGGTGACGACGTCGCCCGGTTTGCTGGCGTTGCCGTCGGGCAGGTTTTCACTGCTCGGAATGATGCCCACCAAGTGGACCGGCAGCTTGAGCTGGGAGACCGCCTTGAAGGTGCCCAATACGCTGGCGGCGCCGCACATGTCGAATTTCATCTCGTCCATGGCCGAGCCGGGCTTGAGGGAAATCCCTCCCGAATCAAAGGTGACACCTTTACCGACCAACACGACGGGGCGGTTTTTGTGGGTTTCGGCGCCATATTCCAGCACGATGAGTTTGGGCGGTTGGCGACTGCCTCGTGCCACCGACAGCAAGGCGCCCATGCCCAGGGCCTCCATATCCGCCGTCTCCAAAACCTGGACAGTGATAGCCGGATCGTCTGCGGCAAGCGCCAGCGCCTGGTCGGCCAGGTAGGACGGTGTGCAGACATTGGGCGGCAGGTTGCCCAGATGGCGCGCGAGCAGGGTGCCGGCCGCGGTCGCCTGGGCGGTGATAAGGGTCGCCTCGGCCTCATCCAGGTCCCGGCGGCTCTTCACCCCCAAGGTCAGGTTGCGCAGTCGGGTATCGGGGCCGTCTTCTTCCTTGGAAGCATGAAAGCGATAGCGCAGTTCCTCACAGGCCACCACGGTTTCGCGCACTTTCCAGGCCAAATCACGGCCCCGCACCGGCAGTTCGGTCAGATAGGTGGTGACATCACGCGCGCCACTCCGCCGCAGGAGGCGCAGGGCCGCACGGCTCGCCTGGCGATAGCGGGCATCGTCGAATTCCCGTTCCTTGCCGCAACCGACCAGCAACACCCGGTCGCACAATGTATTGGGGAGGTTGTACAGCAGCAGCGTCTGTTCCGCCTTGCCGTCCATGTCGCCGCGCCGCAGGATGCCACCGAGTACGCCGCCACTCGCCTTGTCCAGGGTTTCTGCGGCATCGGAAAGCCGGCGATGCTCGAAGACCCCCACGATCACACAGGCAACGCGCTGTTTTTCAGGGCTGCCGCTTTTGGCTGCGTATTCCACCTTTGCGCTCTCCGTGTAGACTTGTGCCCCGCGTTGCTTCAGAAACGGCCGGGCGTGAGGCGGGTTTAATTGTCACAGCGGCACTCCCCGGAGGGGCGGCTGCATGATGCATCATTTTATGAGAAATCCTGTTTTTTTTGAATCATCGGGCGGAATTCCCTGATGCCTCGGATATTTTCCCATTATCTGCTGCGGGAGGTTGGCTTTTGGCTGGTCTCGGTGTTGGCGGCGGTGCTGCTGGTGCTGATCGGCGGAATCTTCGGCCGATTGCTGGCGGCGGCTGGGTCCGGGGAATTGGCGGCTGAGGTGGTCGGTTGGCTCATCCTGTTCACTCTGCCCGAGCAGTTGGCTCTGGCGCTGCCGATTGCCTTGCTGCTAGCGATTGTTTTCGGCGTGGGTCGCTTGTATCGGGACCATGAAGCGTTTGCTCTGGCTGGCAGCGGTTTTGGCCCCGAACATTATTTGCGCCCGCTGCTGCTGCTGGCCTTGGTGCTGGCGATTCCGGTGGGCGCGCTGTCCTTGTCCGTCGCGCCCTGGGCGGCGCGGCAAACGCTGGTTATGCGTGAAGCGGGTGAACAGGAGGCCAGTTTGAGCCTGCTGCAACCAGGGCGTTTCCTGTCGTTTCAAGGTGGGCAGGCGGTGTTTTATGCCGAACAGGCCGATCGTGCGACGGGGCGTCTGGAAGACATTCTGATCCGTTTCCGGGAAGACGATCAGGGCGTGGTCATCCGGGCGCGCCAGGGCTGGACACGACGCGCGCCGGATGGGGCCCGGGAACTGGTGCTGGAAGATGGCTGGCGTTACACCGGGATCCCGGGTGATGCCGCTTATCAGGTGGTTCGGTTCGAGACCCATGTGGCCCGCTACCACCTGCCCCAGCTGTTGCCCAAGCTCAGCAAACGCAGCATGCAGCCGCTCAGCCAGCTTCTGGGAGCCGGTAGCGCCGCCGATTGGGCGGAGATTCACCGCCGTCTGGCGGCACCCGTTTCGCTGTTGAGTTTTGTGTTGCTGGCGCTCCCGCTGGCACGGACACCACCGCGTCGGCGCGGCAATGGTCTGCTTTGGGCAGTGCTGGCCTACGTGGTGTTCGGGAATCTTCTGGGCGTGGGCCGGTCGTGGCTGGAACAGCAACTGGTTCCAGCTTGGGTGGGCCTGTGGTGGGTCCATGTGGCCGTGGCGGGGACGGGATTGCTGCTGTTGGCCTATCAGAATGGGCGGATCCGTCGTTTGCCGGTCCGCTTGCGCCTGCGTGGGAAGCCGTCATGAACCAATTCGAGCGTTACCTGTTGCGCAATATGCTCGCTGGCGTGGGGACGGTGCTGCTGGTCATGTCGGCGCTGGTGATATTCGTTAACCTGTTGAGCCAGGTTGAGGATCTTCATGATACGGGCTTCAGCGCCGGCCAACTGTTGTTCTATGTAAGCTTGCGCCTGCCGGGGTTCCTGTTTCTGACGATTCCGATTGCTGCGCTGATTGGCACGCTGCTGGGGCTGGGCAGTCTGGCAGTGCAGCGTGAACTGATCGCCATGCAGGTGCTAGGCTTGTCTATTTGGCGGATGGCGCGTGCGGCGGCGCTGGCGGCGCTATTGGTCGGTGCGGGCGCCTGGGTATTGGGAGATGTCCTTGCGCCGCGTGCCGATGCAATGGCACGGCAGATGCGGGATGCCCAGCGCCTGGGGGGCGTCGGCGCGCTTTTGGCCAATCAGGTCTGGTTGCGGGATGGCGTCTATTTCATCCGGGTCGATCGGCTGATCAGTCCTCGCCTGCTGCGCGGCGTTGAGGTGATGGAATTCGGCGAGGGCGGGCAACTCCGGCAAATCGTACGCGCGCCCCGGGCGGTGGTGGAGCCGGATGGTTGGCTGCTGTTTGATGGCAAAGGCACCCGTTTTGAAGGAGAGGGTGCCACCATGTTCCAACAAACGCAGCAGCTTTGGCCGTTGCGGATCGAACCTCAGATGGTGGAGGTGCTGGCGGTCAAGCCGGAAACCCTGACCTTGGCCGAGCTGTGGCGGCAAATGCAATTCCTGCAAGAAAACGGACTGCAAACAGCCTCCTTTGCGGCCCTGTTCTGGTCACGACTGATTACCCCGGTCAGCGTGTTGCCGATGATGTTGTTGGCCTTGCCGCTTTTGCTGGGCGGATTGCGCGACAGCAGCATGGTGCGTCGTATCGGAATCGGCGTGGGCATCGGGGCGATTTACTATCTGGTCAATCTCACCGTGGGTGGAGGCGGCGCCGTGCTGGGCTTGCCTGTCGTCGTCAGTGCCTGGTTGCCGACGGGGCTGCTGAGCCTGCTGGCGCTTTGGTCTCTGGCGCGTAGCCGTTGATCGCCTCAATCGTTGCGCAACAGCGGCGGCAGGGTGTTGCCAGCTTTGGGTAGCACCACCAAGCGGGTGCGCGAGAGCCGGTCGTGCCAAGTGATGTGTTTGCGGTCTACCCATTGCCAGAGGAATCCCAACCCTAAGCAAAGCCAGGAGAAGAGGGCGGCGATGTAGCGGAAGGTGGCGGCGCGCCAGCCGATGGGGTGACCCGCCGGGGTTTGCACCTGAATGCGCCATGCGCGCATTCCCAGGGTCTGCCCGCCCCGAGTCCAGAACCAGCCGAAGAAGGCCCAGCCGATCAGGAGTAAATAGAGGGTATAGATCGGATCGCCAGATGGAATCGCTTGGCCGTGGGTGAGGAACAGCAACGGAAAAGTTGCCCCCATCCAGAGTGCGCCGAGCAGCAGGCTGTCGTAGAAGATGGCGGCCAATCGCCTGATCAGCCCGCAGGGCGGGGCGACGGCTGGCGGCGCGTTGGCTTTGTCCATGGTGCTCCCTAGGGGTTTCGAACCCCTGTTTTCGCCGTGAGAGGGCGACGTCCTGGGCCACTAGACGAAGGGAGCAGGGGCTGGATGATCCTGATAACGTGTCAGGATGTGCGCGTCATGTTAAATTAAACCCCATCAAAATTCACCTCCAGCCTGAGTCTGCGTGCACGATTCCCCCCATCATACGGTCCCATCCGCCACTTCTCCCGGCCTCGTCATCGTTCCGCGGGCGGAGCATGCCCTGTCCCGATCACAGATCGCGTCTCCGGCCCTCAAGGTGCTCTATCGCCTCAAGACGGCCAACTACCAAGCGTTTCTGGTGGGCGGCGGGGTGCGTGATGTGCTGCTGGGACTGCGGCCCAAGGACTTCGATGTGGCGACCGATGCCTTGCCCGAACAGGTGCGGGCCACCTTTTCCAACTGCCGGCTGATCGGTCGACGCTTTCGCCTGGCCCATGTCCATTTCGGTGGCCATATCATCGAAGTGGCCACCTTCCGGGGCGCCGGTGCCGAGGGGGATAGCGATGGCGATGTGTTGGTGGATGATCGCGGCCGGGTGCTGCGCGACAACGTCTACGGCAGCCTGGAAGAGGACGCCTGGCGGCGCGACTTTACCGTCAATGCCCTGTATTACAGCGTCGAGGACTTTGCCATCTACGACTATGTCGGCGGCATGGCGGATCTGCACAACCGGGTGCTGCGGCTGATCGGCGATCCCTGGACGCGCTATCGCGAAGATCCGGTGCGCATGCTGCGGGCGATTCGCTTCGCCGCCAAGCTGGGATTTTCGCTGGAGGCGCGCACGGCGGCGGCCTTGACCGAACTGGCGGGCTTGTTGGCTGATATTTCGCCGGCGCGACTCTACGATGAGTCCCTCAAATTGTTCCTCGGCGGGCATGCGGCGCAGACCTTCACCCTGTTGCGTGAGCATGGCCTGTTTGGCTATCTGTTTCCGGCCACCGAAGCGGTTATCCGGCGCGAAGGCGAACAAGGTCCTACCCTGCGCCTGTTGAATCAGGCGATGGTCAATACCGATCAGCGCATCGCCGAGGACAAGCCGGTGACGCCGGCATTTCTGTTTGCCGCGCTGGCATGGGGTCCGATACGTGAGGCCGTATCGGCGCGGCTCGAGTCCGGGGTCCCACCGGCCCAGGCCCATTTCGATGCCACCGAGGCAGTGGAAGCGGCCATGCCGGTCTTGCCGCCGCGTCGTTTCCGGGCGCCCATGCAGGAAATCTGGCGTCTGCAGCCCCGCTTCGAATCGACCACGCCCAAGCGCGCCACTATTCTGTTGACCCATCCTCGGTTCCGGGCCGCCTATGATTTCCTGCTGTTGCGAGGGCATGCGGGGGAAGTGGCCGAACCGATCCTGGCGTGGTGGACCGAGCTTCAGACTGCGGCCGCCGAGGAACGGGAAGCCCTGTTGCAAAAAACCCCGCAGGCAAGCGCGACCGAGACGCCCTCGCGCCGTCGTCGTCGCCGTCGGGCCCCGCGGCGTCGCCCCGAGGGCGCGCCCACGCCATGAATCACCGCCCGGCGCGGGCCTATATCGGCCTGGGCAGCAATCGTGGTGATCCCGTGGCGCAGCTCCGGCGTGCACTAGTGGCATTGGGAGGGTTGCCCGCCAGTCGGCTTCAGGCAGTTTCGCCGTTCTATGTCTCGGCCCCCATGGGGCACCGCAACCAATCGCCGTTCATCAACGCCGTGGCCGTGCTGGATACCGCGTTGGCGCCCATGTCCTTGTTGCGGGCCTTGCAGCACATAGAAGCCGCTCAGGGCCGGCGGCGCGGACGCCGGCGTTGGGGGCCGCGTCCGCTGGATCTGGATCTGTTGCTTTATGGCGCGCTGAGGATGCGGACGGCGCGTTTGCAGCTGCCCCACCCCCGCTTGACGCAGCGCGCCTTCGTATTGCGGCCCTTGTGTGACGTCGCGCCTGGGGTCCGCGTTCCTCCGCGCCAGCGCAGAGCCCGAGCCTGGCTGCGGCGCCTGGGCAGCCAACGGGTCGCCGCCCTGGCCGCGCCGACGGGAAGCCTTACAGCGCTCGAATCAGCGGCGGCAGACACATCAGCGCAATGGCTGCAATCAGCAGGCCCTTGATCACCACGCCGCCCAAGGTGCCGATGAGGGTGCCCAGCCCCGCTCGTCCGGCCTCGGCCGGCGCTCGCCCACTCGCCAGTTCCGCCGCGATGGCGCCCACGACCGCGCCGAGCAGAAAGCCAAAAGGCGGGAAAAAGACCACACCCACGACCGCGCCGATTAACGCGCCCCAGATGCCACGGGTGCTGGCACCGTAGTAGCGCGCCCCCAGCACTGTGGTGAGATAGTCCAGCACCAGCGACAGCACTGCCAGCAGCGCACCGATGGCGATTTCCCGCATGCCCAGATAAGCAAAATCCCCCAGCCAGGCGGCAAACAGGATGCCCACGGCTGCCAGCGGCACGCCCGGCAGAAAAGGCAGGATCACGCCAGCCGTGCCGGCGAACAGAAAGATCAAAAACATCACCAGGGCCAGGGTATTCATGCAGCGGTCTCCGGGTCGAGTAAGGGGAATGGTGCCGATGTGGCGTTCTTCTTGCTTGAGGGCCCGTTGGGCTCCGGCATTCAGAGCGGTGGGGATCGTGATGGTTCGGCGATGTTGAAAGTGATGCTCGTGGACGATGACCCTGGTCGCGGCGCCATTTTGCGTCAGGCGCTGACCGATGCCGGCTACGCCGTGTTCAATTGTCCGCTGCGCGGCGTTAACCTGCTGGCCGAGCTGCAGCGCAGCGGGGCCGACGTGATCATCGTCGATATGGACGTGCCAGACCGGGACACGCTGGAATCGGTCCGCCATATCAGCCGGGACTACCCCCGGCCGGTGGTCATGTATGCCGAGTCGGCGGATGCCGACATCATGCGTCAGGCGGTGCAAGCTGGGGTCAGCGCCTATGTGGTGGATGACATCAATCCGCGCCGGGTCAAGCCCATTCTGGAAGTGGCGGTGGCTCGTTTCAAGGAATTCCAGGCGCTCCGCGATGAACTGGAAAAGACCCGCAACACCTTGGCCGAGCGCAAGGTGGTGGATCGCGCCAAGGGGATTCTCATGAAAAAACGCGGCATGGACGAGGAAACCGCCTACCAGGCCCTGCGCAAGCTGGCGATGGATCGCAACCAGCGCCTGGCCGATGTGGCGCGTACGGTGGTGGAGATGGCCGAGTTGCTTGGTTGACGACTTGTGGCCAGGCACTGAAAGAGGGCCTTTCGCCCGCCAACCCGATTATCTTGGTGCGTTTTGAGGGACTGCAGCCATAAGCCGATGGCTGGCTTTGCGCTGTGTTGCGTGTTGCTGCGGTCATCGGCAATTGTGGCAGTTTTATTGCAGTGAGCTGTTTGGAGGCGAGTCAAAGACGATTTGCCTCATTCCAAGACAACGACGTCGATCCCAGTGCTTGCGCAGGGGTTGCGTCGTTTTTTTTTTGCGCTGCCCGCCCGAATCCGGGGCAGGACCATCAATCGTGACTCAGGACACAGGAAGAAACAGCATGCTGAAAAAAAACGCAGGCGCAACCGCAGGATGGGCGATTGTTGCGACCCTGTCGGTCTGTTCCGGGACCGCCTTGGGGGCAACGGAAACCGATCCGCTGACGGCGGCCATCACGGGCGGCAAGGTGGATGTCGATTATCGCCTGCGCGGCGAATGGGTCGACCAGGACGGGATTGACGAGGAAGCTACCGCCTATACCGGCCGACTGCGGCTGGGCTATAAAACGCGCGATCTAAATGGCTTCGGGGGCTACGTCCAGCTCGAACACGTCGATGCTTTCCTGGGCAAGGACTACAACAGCACCGACAACGGCAAGACGCAGTTCCCGGTTGTGGCGGATCCGGCTGACACCGAGCTCAACCAGGCCTATCTGAGTTACGGTGGTTTTTACGACACCGACATGAAGCTGGGACGCCAGCGCATCATTCTCGACAACGCCCGTTTCGTTGGCAACGTAGGCTGGCGCCAGAACGAGCAGACTTTCGATGCCTTCAGTATCCAGAACAAATCCCTGACCAAGACAGTGCTCACCTATGCCTATCTGGACCGGGTCCAGAACATCACTTTCGATGAAATCGAGTTGAGCGCTCATCTCCTGAACGCGGCCTATGATCTGGCGCCCTGGGCCAAGCTCATCGGCTACGGCTATTTGCTGGATTTTGAACAGGATGCCGGCCCGACCCAGGACACCCAGACGTTGGGGCTGCGCGCCCAGGGTGCGATGCCTGCAGGATCCGCCAAGCTGCTGTACACCCTGGAGTATGCCCGGCAAGGGGACTATCAGGATTCCGGGTCTGTGGTGGACGCGGACTACTATCTGATCGAGGCTGGAGCTGTCCTGTCCGGCATCACGGTCAAATTATCACGCGAAGTGCTGGGTGGAGACGGGGTTTATAACTTCCAGACGCCGCTGGCAACCAAGCATGCCTTCAACGGCTGGGCAGACAAGTTTCTCGGCGACTCGATCGCCGGGGGCAAGGGCCTGCAGGATAATTTCCTGACGGTAAGCGGCGCGGTGATGGGGGTGACGCTCACGGCCATGGTGCATGATTTCAAGTCCGATGCCGGCGATCAGGACTACGGCACCGAATGGGATGTGATGGCGACCAAGCCGGTGACGCCCAACCTGTCGCTGGCCCTGAAATATGCGGATTACCAGGCGGATACTTTCGCGACCGACACCCAGAAAATCTGGCTGATGGGTGAATTCAAGTTTTGACCACTTGAGGCGGACGTCGGGCTGCGCCGGTGACCCACCGGCGCCCGATGCACCGTCGTCGTGCCTGATTCCTCCCCACCGCACCATGGCAGCAATGCCATTTGACGGCTTCGGCGCTGCCGGAGCCGTCTTTTTTGGTAACTCGAGCATCAACAGGCAAAACAAGATGTGGCACGAAGCATGCTAATAAGCTAAGCAAGCGATTCTTCCCCGGTCCAAAGGCGGGCAGGGTTCAGGAATCACACAGCTACCCCTAGTGGCTTGGAGGACAAAGGCGTCCTGGACCCGTTCATCATGCGGGAATCCAGTGGCGCTTTTTTTATGGATTTTATTTGGCTTATCGGCCAGGAGCGGCATTGGACCATCAAACGAGCCATCAGGATCTGGAACTCAGCCATGTGCGGCTGGGCTTCATTCCGCTCACCGATTGCGCCGCGCTGGTCGTGGCGCAGGAGCAGGGGTTGTTTCGGCGTCATGGGCTCAGCGTGCGTCTGTGTCGGGAGCCCTCGTGGGCCAATATCCGCGACAAAGTGGACAGTGGGGCACTGGATGGCGCGCATATGCTGGCGCCCATGGCGCTGGCGGCTGGCCAGGGGGTGCCGGGGGCCGGTATCGAGCCTGTGGTCACCGCCTTTAGCCTGGGATTGAACGGCAATGCCATTACCGTGTCCCGCGCACTGCATCAGCGCATGCTGGAAGCGGATCCGCACGCCATGGCCGAGCGACCCTGCACGGCACGCGCCCTCAAGGCGGTGATCGAGGCGGATCGACGGGCGGGGCGGCCGCCTCTCACCTTGGCCACCGTGTTCTCCTTTTCCGCCCATAACGATCAACTGCGCTACTGGTTGAGCGCGGCAGGCATTGATCCCGATCGCGATGTGCGTCTGGTGGTGATCCCACCGCCCCAGATGACCGATCACCTGGAAGTCGGGCTCATCGACGGTTTCTGCGTCGGCGAGCCCTGGAACAGCCAGGCGGTTGCCCGGGAGATCGGCTGCATCCTGATCAGTGGTTATGAGCTGTGGAACAACGCCCCCGAAAAAGTGCTGGGTGTGACCCGCGCCTGGGCCGAACGCCATCCCAATACCCATCGCGCCCTGCTCCTCGCCTTGCTGGAGGCGGCGCAATGGCTGGACGAGCCGGCCCATCGTGCCGAGGCCGCCGATCTGCTCGCCCAGGAGGCCTATGTCAATGTGCCAGCCGAGCTGATGCGCCGCGCCATGACGGGACAGATGGCCTATGTGCCGGGGGAGGCGCTGCGCGCCCTGCCGGACTTCCATGTGTTTTTCCGTTACGCCGCCAACTTTCCCTGGATCTCTCACGGCCTGTGGTTCCTGACCCAGATGGTGCGCTGGGATCGGCTGGCAGCGCCCACGGATTGGCAGCAGGCCGCGGCACAGGTGTATCGCCCCGATCTGTTCCGGGAGGCGGCCGCTTTGCTTGGCCTGTCCACCCCGGCCGTGGCGATGAAAACAGAGGGGGAACACGCGCTGCCCTGGGCGCTCGCCGCCGGCCACTCGATCACCATGGGTCCCGACCGTTTCCTGGATGGGCGGATTTTCGATCCACGCGCGCCACTAGCTTATCTCGATGAATTTTCCACGGCGTCCCCTGCAATCGCTGGGGATGCCTCGATATCAAATCTTTCCAGTCTTTCCTCATCCACACAGGAGTCTTCATGAACAGGTCTTTCTTCAAATCCACTCCGCTGCGCGGCCTGGCATCGGCGGTCACGCTGGCCTTGAGCTTGCTCGGCGCCAGTCTGGTTACCAGTCCTTCGGCCAGTGCGGCGGTGGGTGCGCTCGAAAAAGAGGAACTCAAGCTCGGTTTCATCAAGCTCACCGATATGGCGCCGCTGGCGGTGGCCTACGAGAAGGGCTATTTCGAGGATGAAGGCCTGTACGTCACCCTGGAGGCCCAGGCCAACTGGAAGATCCTGCTCGATCGCGTGGTCACCGGCGAGCTCGACGGCGCGCACATGCTGGCGGGCCAACCACTGGCCGCGACCATTGGGTTTGGTACGCAGGCCGACATGGTCACGGCTTTCAGCATGGACCTCAACGGCAATGGCATCACCGTGTCGAATGCGGTCTGGGAGGAAATGAAAAAGAACGTTCCCATGAAGGACGGCAAGCCGGTGCATCCGATCAAGGCCGATGCGCTCAAGCCTGTTATCGAGAAGTATCGTGCTGAAGGCAAGCCCTTCAAAATGGGAATGGTTTTCCCTGTCTCCACGCACAACTACGAATTGCGCTACTGGCTGGCAGCCGGCGGGATCCACCCGGGCTACTATGCCCCATCCAGAGGCGATACGTCGGGTCAGATCAAGGCCGATGTGCTGCTGTCGGTGACGCCGCCGCCGCAGATGCCGTCGACGCTCGAGGCGGGAACCATCCATGGCTACTGCGTCGGCGAGCCCTGGAATCAGCAGGCCGGGCTCAAGGGCATTGGCGTCCCCGTCATCACCGACTACGAGATCTGGAAGAACAATCCGGAAAAAGTGTTCGGCGTGACCAAGGAG
>JBAUIG010000174.1:0-2448 GCA_049682735.1 Candidatus Macondimonas sp.
CCGCTGTTTCGTCCACGCTGGCCACCGTGATCTACACCCTCTGGTGCCGACTGAGCTTCACCCTGATCCTCGCCAGTTGCGGGGTGTTGGTGCTGATTCTACCGGGATTGCACCGGCGCCAGCGTATGGCACGGCGCGGCATGCGCCTGGCCTGGACACTGTGCGGCCTGCGCCCCACCGTAACCGGCTTGGACAATCTGCCTACAAAAAGCGCCATCGTGGTCGCCAACCATGCCAGCTATCTGGATGGTTTGCTGCTCATGGGTGTGTTGCCGGCCGGATACGTGTTCGTGGTCAAGCGCGAAATGACGCGGATCCCGCTGGCCGGTTGGCTGTTGCGCCGGGTAGGTACCGCATTTGTGGAACGCCAGGATGCCAACCAGGCTGCCCGCGATGCCCGGTCGATCCTGCGCCTTGCCAAAAACGGTACCTCTCTGGTGTTTTTCCCCGAAGGCACCATTCCCGCTGCGGGATTACTGGGCCCGTTTCGGCTCGGCGCATTTCTGACCGCTGCCCAACTGGACCGGCCGGTGGTCCCGGTGAGTCTGACGGGAACCGCTACTGTCCTGCCCGACGATGGCCGTTGGCGGATGTTCCGGGCGCCCTTGCGGGTGCGCATCCATCCCGCGATTCAGCCTCGTGGACGCCAACGCAGCGCGCTGGCCCAGCTGCGCGATCAGGCACGGGCCTGCATCGAAGGCGATCTGATGCCACCCACCGCGATGCCTCACACCGCACGGGATCCAACAGATCGCCACAACGGATAGGCCAGCACGACCAATGCGCTCAGCCCCCAGATCCACGCCATCTCGTCACCGGGCGGCCGCATGAACAGACTCGTCCCGCCCAGCACCACCCACGCAGCCAGGGCAATTCCTGCCAAGGCTTCGCCGGTAATCCAGCCAGCGGCCCGCAACAGGCCAGGATCATGCTGAGTCGTTGATCCAGCGGTGCCGCGCCGCAGCAAACTGCCCAAAAAGATGGCTGCCGACAATTCCACCGGCAGATACACCCCCACCGCAACAGCCAGCACCGGCACCCGCCAGCTGCTGCCGCGCCACATCAGGATGCGGTCCAACAGGATCACCGCAGCCCCCAACGCAACGCCTATCGTGATCATGCCCCAGGGAAGATCACCGACGAAAACCCCCTGCGCCAAGGCCGCCATCAATCCGGCCTGGGGGGCGGGCAAGGCATGGGGATGCGCCGCATCGGCAGGGCCAAAGCCATAGGCCTGTTCCAGCAATATGAGCACCGGCGCCATCACCAGCGCGCCGGCGACCACGCCCACGATTTGCGCGATCTGCTGACGCCACGGTGAGGCGCCGAGCAATGCGCCTGCCTTGAGATCCTGTAAGTTGTCACCGGCCAGGGCTGCGGCGCAGCATACCGCCGCACCCACCAGCAGCACCGCTCCCGCGCCACCGGGCAAATCGGCGCCGAGCAGGAGTCGCAGCAACACCGCGGTCAGCAAGATCGTGGCGATGGTCATGCCGGAAACGGGATTGTGGGAGGAGCCCACCAACCCCGCCATGTAACCCGCCACCGCGGAAAAGAGGAATCCCGTCAGCGCCAGGATCACGGCGAGCAATACGGCCAGCACAAGATTGCCTACGACCCACATACAGACGGCGCCCAGCCCCCCCACCAGCAGTATCGCCACCCCTCGCAGCAAGGGCGCAGGCAAATCGGAACCCTGAGCGGATGTATCCCGCACAGGCGATGCCCGTGAGCCCAGCAATATCCACAGCGGGCGCACCAGAACCAGCAAAGACCATAGGCCGCCAACCAGCATGGCGCCCACGCCCACATAGCGGATGCGGGTCGCCCACAAGCGCTGAGCCAGAACCCATGGCGCCTCTGATGTTGCCTCGGTGTTCCACGCCAACAGCGGAATCCCGATGCCCCAGGCCAGCGCGCCGCCCGCAAAAATGAGCACCGCAATGCGTATCCCAACCAGCGCCCCTACGCCGAGCAAGGCCGGCGACAGGGCCACACCGCCGGCGCCCAGCCAGGAACCCCACCAAGCGGCGCCATTCCAAGCACCCGGCCATAAGCCGGCGCCACCCTGCAGCAATTTGTAGGTCGCCGCTCCCAGCGCTCCTCCGACCAGATGACGCAAGCCCGGTGCTTCTGAATCGGTCAGACGCACCACCTCGGCGGTCGCTGTCCCCTCGGGAAAGGGCAGGGCTGGGTCGTTGACTAACAGGTGACGCAATGGAATCGTGAAAATCACGCCCAGCAGGCCGCCCCCCAAAGCAATCAAGGTCAGCGGCAGAGGACGGATTTCAGACCAGAACTGAATCATCAACAAGGCGGGAAAGGTGAAAATCACCCCGGCCGCCAGGGCTTCTCCCGAAGAGGCCGCGGTCTGCACCAAATTGACTTCCCGCGCATCCTGACCACCCAGCAGGCGCAGCAAGCCCATACCCATCACCGCGGCAGGGA
>JBAUIG010000175.1:0-1504 GCA_049682735.1 Candidatus Macondimonas sp.
GGAGTACACCTATCGGCTGGGGCGCGATCTGCAGGAATGCCGTCGCCGTGCGCAGGCGGCGGGGAATGCCCTAACCGTTATCCACAAGCCTGCGGCGATGGCGCCTCTATTGATTCAGCATCAATGAATCATCACCGCCGCAGAGACGGGGCGTGGTCGCCATCAAAGCGGGTTCAAAGCGTTAGCGTGGGGCGATCGCTGTCAACTGCGCCGGCCAAGTAGACTTCGATGCGTTTCTGGGTCGCGCCCCCATCCTTGGCACTGAATTGCACGCCAATGCCGGCCCGGCGGCGATTTTGCGCCCCTGCCGGCGTGATCCACACCACGCGCGCCGCCACAGCGATGCGCTCGCTTTCTTCCATCAGCGTCAACAACAACAAGACTTCATCCCCCATGCGGTAGGGTTTGATGGTGGGATAAAACAAGCCGCCATTGCGCACAAACGGCATATACGCCTCGTACAATGCCGCTTTGTCCTTGATGACGATATTGAGAATCCCCCCCGGGGATGATTGCGCTTCAGACATTTGCTCACTCTCCCCATGGCTCCTGCTGCAAGGGATTGCGGATGCTGAAGCCCCGCAACCCCATCGACCAGGGAACCAACAAGCTTTCCAGTAGACCCTGGCGGTTGGCGGTTCCCTGCAGGAGCCAGAGACGAGCTTGCCGCGCGAAGGTGTAGTACATCAGTACATCCCGGGTATCGGCACGGGCCAGGGCTTTCTGGATCTGTGAAGTGGGCAGGGCGAGCAATGACGACTCCGGAAGATGGCCGAGAACGCGCAGGCGGGCGACCTGTTCGCTCAGGCGTACCAGCCAAAGACCCATAAAATCTGGCGCTTCCTCCATCGACCAGCGGGCAGCGATGACCAGGGGATCGGCGCCACCCGTCAATACCTGGGCGCCTTCCCGCCCCAAACGATCAAGCCGCGTGGCGGTTTCCGCATTCAGCAGGGACTGGGCTTTCAGGGGTGCGCCACCGGAGAGCACCAGTACCCGCGCCAGCAGGGCGCTGTCTTGCCGATCCGTGTCCAACCAGCTGCGCACCTCGTTCTCGGGCGGAATGGGACAATCCACCCGCTGGCAGCGACTGCGCAAGGTGGGCAGCACGGCCAGTGGCCGATCGCTGACTAATATCAAGATCACACCCGCCCCGGGTTCCTCCAGGGTCTTGAGCAGGCTGTTGGCCGATTGCGGTGTCATGGCTTCCGCCGGAAGGATGAGCGCCACCCGATAACGGCCCTGATGCGCCGCCAGGGCAAGGGAGGCGCTCAGTTCCCGCACGGCATCGATGGGAATCTGGGTCTTGCCACTCTCCGGGGCGAGCACAGTGAAATCGGGATGGGAGCCCGCCCGCATCAGCAGGCAACCCCGGCAATCCCCACATGGATAACCGCGTGCATCGGGTTCAAGGCACAGCAGGCTGGCGGCGAAGCGCTGTGCGAACGCGCGTTTGCCAACACCGGGCGGGCCGGCCAACAGGTAGGCATGGGCCAGCCGGTCC
>JBAUIG010000176.1:0-11464 GCA_049682735.1 Candidatus Macondimonas sp.
GCCCCCTCGCTGTTCGCCAGAGGGCCATCATGGCCGGCATTTACACTCTCACCATCCTCACCGAGTTTTCCGCTTCTCACATCCTGCGCGGGCATCCGGGGCCTTGCTCCCGCCTGCACGGGCACAATTGGAAGGTGGAGGCGGAAGTCGTCGCGGAATCCCTCAACGACATCGATCTGGCCATTGATTTCCAGGACATCAAGGCGGCGGCCCGGGCGATTACCGACCGGCTCGATCACCGTCACCTTAACGACCTGCCCCCCTTTGATCGCGTCAACCCGACGGCCGAGCAACTGGCCCGCTATATTTACGGGGAACTGGGCCGTGATTTGTCAGCCCAAGAAGTGCGGGTTTCGGCGGTGACGATTTGGGAAACCGATCGTGCCAAGGTGCGCTACAGCGAGTGACAACCTATCGGGTTCGGACTGATTTTGTCCGCCAAGCATGCCGGTTCGCTTCCCCTCCGCCGTCGAAGGCTTTAGCATCGGAATGTTGCAGTCTTGGGCTGCGGGGAATACGTCGGATGACCCGCCGTTCCAAAATGAGCATTGGCATCAGAAGATTTTTTGAGGACATCGCCATCATGAAGCATCCGGGTCAGGCTGTTGCGGTCGTTACCGATATCGTTGACGTGCAGGGCAGCGCCGATCATCGCCGCATCCCCATCGATCGGGTGGGCATTCGCAGCATTCGCCATCCCCTGCGGGTGGCGGACCGCTCCGGCGCTGTGCAGCACACCGTGGCACGGCTGAACATGTATGTCAGTCTGCCGCATCACCAGAAGGGCACCCACATGTCCCGCTTCGTCGCGATCCTTGGGGAGAACGAGGAAGTATTGACGGTGCGCAGCCTGAATGCCTTGATGGTCCTGATGACCACACGCCTGGAAGCCGATAATGGATTTCTGGAAGTGGCGTTTCCCTACTTCGTGACCAAGTCGGCCCCGATCTCGGGGGTGCGCAGCCTGATGGACTATGAGGTGACCTTGACCGGCATGTCCACGCCGGCGGGCGCCCAGACCCTGGTCCAGGTGGTGATTCCCGTCACCAGCCTGTGCCCCTGCTCGAAGGAAATCTCCGACTATGGCGCGCACAACCAGCGGTCCCACGTCACCGTGCAGGTGCGTTGCATGGGCGATGTATGGGTGGAGGACCTGATTGACCTGGTGGAGGCGGAAGCATCCGCCCAGCTCTATGGCCTGCTCAAGCGACCCGATGAGAAATTCGTCACCGAACGGGCCTACGACAATCCAAAGTTCGTCGAGGACATGGTGCGCGATGTGGCGGCGCGCCTGGATGCGGATGCGCGGGTGCTGGCCTATACGGTGGAATCGGAAAACTTCGAATCCATCCATAACCACTCCGCCTATGCGGCAGTGGAACGGGTCAAGGACGCCGTCGCGTAACGCAAATCAACCGCATCGTGCCAGCGTGCCGCTGCTTGCGGTGCACTGGCACGGATGGCTCATCAGAAGATGAGCAACATCACCAGCGCCGCATAGCCGCCGGCCAGCACATCGTCCGCCATTGTCCCCAGTCCGCCGGGAAGTTTCCGATCGGCCACATTGGCCGGCCACGGCTTGAACACGTCGAACAGGCGAAACAGTGCAAAGCCCACCAGCGCCACCGTCCATCCCGCTGCGCCGCTGATCACTGCCGGCAACAGGGTCAGCCAATAACCGACCCATTCATCCACGACCAGCATGCCCGGATCGTGCAAGGCGACGAGCCGTTCGGCCCGCCCGCAAACCCACACCCCCATCCCGAACGACAGCACCAGAACACCAACGTATGCCCAGGGCGCAAGCCCCTGCAGCCCGAGCAGATAAATGCCCATGGCGACTACCGTGCCGCAGGTTCCCGGCGCCCAGGGGCTGAGGCCACTGCCAAATCCCGTCGCCAGCATCAGGTCAGGATGGCGCCACAGGGATGGCAATTGAGAGGGGCGATGGGACTTCGGCTGGTCGCTCATGTTAGTCGCTCGGTGGTGAAATGATCGAAGCCTTCGCTTGACGGCGCGATGAGGCCGCCTGTGGCATCGCGGCAGCGTACCCCCGGCGCGGCGCTGATCTGGCCGATGTGGGTGATGAGGCAGCCGCCCGCTTGCATCAATGCCGGCACCGCGTCTGCCTGCCCGGGGGGTAGGGTAAAGCACAGTTCGTAATCGTCCCCACCATTGAGCGGCTTATCACTATCCAGCTCTCCGCGCGCGGCAGCCAGAAACGCTTCCGAGCGGGGCAGCCGGGGAAGATCAATCTCGGCGCCCACCCCGCTGCGCGCGCACAGGTGGCCCAGATCGGCCAACAGCCCATCCGAGACGTCGATGGCTGCGCTGGCCTGTCCACGCAGGGCACGCCCCAGGGCCAGCCGCGCGCTGGGGCGATCCAGGCGCGCCGCCAGGGTTTCCGGAAGGCTGGTGCCCGCCAGACGCAAATCCAGGGCCAAGGCCGCATCCCCCAAGGTGCCGGAGACATACACGCCATCCCCCGGCCGCGCGCCATCGCGTCGCAGGGCCATCCCCGCCGGGACCGTTCCCGCCGCCTGCAGGGTGAGGGTCAACGGGCCACGGGTCACATCGCCTCCCACCAGTTCGGCGCCCACCGCATCGGCCAGACCGAACAGGCCGCTGGCGAAAGCCGCGAGCCAGTCGTGATCGATCTCAGGCAGGGTCAGCGCCAGGGTGAGCCAGGCCGGATCGGCGCCCATGGCGGCCAGATCGCTCAAGTTGACTCCCACCAGCTTGTGGCCCAGCGCTTCAGGGTCATCGGTGGACAGAAAGTGGGTGCCGCATACCATCGTGTCGGTGGTGAGCACCAGCCAGGACCCGGCCGGCGGCTGGAGCAGGGCGCCATCGTCGCCCACCCCCAGCACCACGTCGGCGCGGCGAGTGGCTCGCGTGAAATGGCGGTCGATGAGCGTGAATTCCGGCGTTCCCGGATTCACCCCCCCTTTCCCCGGGCAGGCGCCGTCACGGTTTCCAGCGGCCGCAAGACCCGCGCGGCCTTATCGAGCACGCTGTTGATGAAGGCATGGCTCTGCGCGGAGCCGAACAGCTTGGCTATTTCCACCATCTCGTTCAGCACCACCCGGTAAGGAACTTCCGGGCATTCCGCCAGCTCCACCAGTCCCACCAGCAATACGCCTTTTTCCACCGGGTCGAGCTGGCCCGGGGGACGGGTGACCCATTTGGCCATGAGCCCTTCCCAGCGCGGGAAATCGTCAATGGCCTTGTTGACCAGCGTCTCGAAATGGGCGCGATCGAACGCCGGCCCCTCCGGGTCGCTGAGGAAATCGGTCAGCACCTCATGCGATGTGCCGCCGGTCAGTTGCCACTGGTAGAGGGCCTGGAAAGCACAGCGCCGGGCCACGCTGCGGGGCTTGTTGGTCTTGGCCACCCTCAGTTTCCGAGGGCGCGCAGCAGGTTGACCATTTCCAGCGCCGACAGGGCGGCCTCGGCCCCCTTGTTGCCGGCCTTGGTGCCGGCACGCTCGATGGCCTGTTCCAGGTTGTCCACGGTGAGCACACCAAAGGCCACCGGGCGGGCGGCTTCCAGGGCCACCTGGGCCAGTCCCTTGGCGCAGAGTCCGGCGACATGCTCGAAATGGGGCGTCGACCCGCGGATCACCGCGCCCAGCGCGATGACAGCGTCATAGCGCCCGCTACGTGCCACCTGCTGCACCACCAGTGGCAGCTCGAAGGCGCCGGGCGCGCGGATCAGGGTGATGTGTTCGGCATTGGCGCCGTGGCGCAAGAGGGTATCCTGCGCGCCGCGCACCAGGGCATCGACGATGAAGTCATTGAAGCGGGCAGCCACCAAGGCGAAACGGGCATCACCCGCCAGCAGATGGCCTTCGATCACGGTTGTTGTGGACATGGTTCGATTCCGTTGGTCAAGTCGAAAAAAGCCGAGCGCAGGCGCGGCTGGGTCACTCGGGAGAGACCACCTCGACCACTTCCAGCCCAAAGCCGGAGATGGCCTGGAAACGGCGGGTGGAGCTGAGTACCCGCATGCGATGGACGCCCAGATCCTTGAGAATCTGGGCGCCGATGCCATGGGTGCGCAGTACGCCGCTGACACCGGGCCGGTGCGCCGGCGGCCGGGTGGGCAGGCCCTGTTCCCGCACCCGCTGCAACAGGGCAAAGGTTGGCTCGGGCTTGCGCAGCACGACCAGCACGCCCTGTTCCTGCCGGCCCATATAGGCGAGCGCGTCCTCCAGTGGCCAACCCCCGTCTGGGTCGTCCAGCGCCAGCAGGTCCGCCAGGGTATTTTCCACATGCACGCGGACCAGGGTGGGCGTCTCGGGATCCAGGTTGCCGCGCACCAGGGCGAAATGGACCGTGCGATCCAGCGCGTCCTCGTAGGCCAGCAGGCGGAAATCGCCATGGCGGGTGGACAGCACAGACTCGGCGCTACGCACCACGGTCTTTTCCGTCTCCAGACGATAGCGGATGAGATCCGCCACGGTGCCGATCTTGAGTCCGTGTTCGGCGGCGAAGCGTTCCAGCTCGGGGCGACGAGCCATGGTGCCGTCTTCGCTGAGGATCTCAACGATCACTGCGGCCGGCTCCAGCCCCGCAAGCCGTGCCAGATCGCATCCCGCCTCGGTGTGCCCGGCGCGAGTCAGGACGCCGCCTTTCTGGGCCATCAGCGGAAAGATATGCCCGGGAGTGACCAGATCGTCCGGCGCGGCATCGGCGCGCACGGCCGCCTGAATGGTGCGTGCGCGGTCGGCGGCAGAGATGCCCGTGGTCACTCCCTGCGCCGCCTCGATGGACACGGTGAAGTTGGTGGCGTGTTTCTCGTCGGTGGCGCTGACCATAAGGGGCAGCCGCAACTGCTGGCAGCGTTCCGCCGTCAGGGTCAGGCAGATCAAGCCACGACCATGGCGGGCCATGAAGTTGACATCCTCGGCCCGGCAATGGACCGCCGCCATCAACAGGTCACCCTCGTTTTCCCGGTCCTCGTCGTCCATCAGCACGACCATGCGGCCGCGGCGGATGTCTTCGATGATTTCTTCGCTGGTGTTCAGCGCCATGCGCTTTTATTCCTCTCCCGCTTGGGGCACAAATCCCTGCTGCCGCAACAGCGCCTCGGTCACGCCGCCTTCACTCGGCTGACCCTGCATCAGCCGCTCCAGATAACGCGCCAGCAGATCCACTTCCAGATTCACCCGCCGGCCAAGCTGATAATGGCCCAGAACGGTGCGGTCGCGGGTGTGGGGGATGATGTTCACCTCGAACAGCCGCCCGGAGACGCTGTTCACGGTGAGGCTGACGCCGTCCACGCAGATCGATCCCTTGGCGGCGATGTAGCGCGCCAGCTCGGCGGGCGCCTCGAAGCGCAAACGCCAGGACCGCCCGTCGGGGCGCTGGTCCACCAGGCGGCCGATGCCGTCGACATGACCACTGACCAGATGCCCGCCCAAGGGATCGATGGGCCGCAACGCCGGCTCCAGATTGACCGGATCACCCGGCGCCAGATCACCCAGGGTGGTGCAGTCCAGCGTTTCGCGGGACACATCGGCCCAGAATCCGTCGTTCGTATAAGTCGTTGCGGTAAGGCAGGCGCCATTGACGGCGATACTCGCTCCCAGCTCCAGGCCGGCAATGATCTCACCTGCATCGCCGATGCGCAGCCGCACATCGCCCGCCTGCGGCGTCCGCTCCGCCAATACACCGACCGCCCGTATCAAGCCCGTGAACATCTCAATCCGCCCCCGTTCCACGTCGGTCAGGGACCGCCCGCACCCGCCAATCCTCGCCCACGGCGCGCATTTCCAGGATGCGCAGCCGAATCCGATGATCGAGCCCCATCAGGCCCGGCAGCTGGAACATGCCACGCGCCTCGTCCCCCAGCAGGGCCGGCGCCAGATAGACCACCAGCTCATCGACCAGATCCGCTGCCACGAAGGCGCCTGCGAGGGTCGGACCGGCCTCGATGAGTACGTCGTTCACGCCCATGCCGGCAAGCTGCGACAAAACCTCCGGCAAGCCCGCGCCGGGGGGCAGGATTGCCACTTGGGCGCCGGCTTCACGCAGGGCCAACGCCTGCGGCTCCTGCGTCGAGCGCTCGGTGTAGATCCACAGCGCCCCGCCAGCGTCAAAAAGTCGCCCCCGGGGCGGCGTGCGCAGTCGGCGGTCCAGCACCACGCGCAAGGGTTGATGCCAGGGCAGCATCCGTCCGTCGGGCGCCAGCGCCTGGCCGGGGAGGCGCACATTGAGCGCCGGATCATCGGCCAGTACCGTGCCGCTGCCGGTAACTATCGCCCCGCTGCGCGCGCGCAGCTGCTGCACATCCGCCCGCGCGGCGGGGCCGGTGATCCATTGGCTGTTCCCGCCTGCGCTGGCTGTGCGGCCGTCCAGGGTCGCCCCCAGCTTTAGTGTGACCCGTGGCTGTCCCTGGGTCATGCGCTGGACGTAACCGACGTTCAGGCGCTGGGCGGCGTCCGTGCCGACCCCTTCGGTCAACGCAATGCCCGCCGCCCGCAACAGGGCATGCCCCCGCCCCTGCACCAGGGGATTGGGATCCTCCATGGCCGTCACCACGCGCGTGACCCCAGCCGCGATCAGTGCCTCGCTGCACGGAGCCGTGCGGCCATGATGGCTGCAGGGTTCCAGGGTGATGTAGGCGGTGGCGCCACGCGCCTGCGGACCGGCCTGTTGCAGTGCATAGACCTCGGCATGGGGCGCGCCGGCCTGCATATGCCAGCCTTCCCCCACGATCTGACCGCCGGCGACCAGCACACAGCCCACCCGCGGATTGGGTTGCGTGGTCGCGACCCCGCGTTCAGCCAGCCGCAGCGCCCGGGCCATATAGCGCGCATCATCGGCCGGCGTCACGGCATCTCCTCGCCGGCGACCGATGGGTTCGCGTCCGGCAGCAGGGACATCTGGCGCTCCGTGGTCGCATCGACCGGCGCCACCGCTTCCTGCAAGCGCTCGACCTCCTCGCGAAATGCGTTCACGTCCTGGAAACTGCGATAAACCGAGGCAAACCGCACATAGGCCACCTGGTCCAGCTCCCGCAATTCGGCCATCACCCATTCCCCGATGCGCCGGGAGGCAACCTCGCGCTCGCCGTTGGCGCGCACCAGCCGCAGGATGCGCCCCAGAGCCGCTTCCACGGCTTCGGCCTGCACCGGCCGCTTTTCCAGTGCCCGCAGCAAGCCGCCCCGCAGCTTGTCCTCGCTGAAGGGCTCGCGCTTGCCGTCGCGCTTGACCACCCGGGGCAGGGTCAACTCGGCGCGCTCGAAGGTGGTGAAGCGCTCGCCGCAAGTGGGACACTCGCGTCGGCGCCGCACCTGACTGCCGTCCTCGGCAAGCCGGGAATCCACCACCCGGGTATCGGCAGCCCCGCAGAACGGGCAATGCATGGTGCGTTTTCCTGCGTGATCAGGCTGCGGTGTACACGGGGAATCGCCGGCATAAGGCCAGTACCTCGCCCTTGACCCGCGCGATCACGGCGGCATCGTTCATGTGATCGAGGATATCGGCGATCCAGTGACCCAATTGACGGGTTTCCGCCGGGCCAAAGCCACGGGTGGTGATGGCCGGGGTGCCCAGGCGGATGCCGCTGGTGACGAAGGGGGAGCGGGGGTCGCCGGGCACGGCGTTCTTGTTGACCGTGATGTTCGCCGCTCCCAGGGCCGCCTCCGCATCCTTGCCGGTCAAGTCCTGGGCAATCAGATCGACCAGCATCAGATGATTGTCGGTGCCGCCGGAAACAATCTTGTAGTCGCGTTCCACCAGCGTCGCGGCGAGGATGCGTGCGTTGTCCACCACCTGCTGCTGATAGGTCGAGAATTCGGGTTCCAGCGCTTCCTTGAAGGCCACGGCCTTGGCCGCGATGACATGCATCAGGGGGCCGCCCTGGATGCCAGGGAAGATCGTGGAATTGAGCTTTTTCTCGATGTCGGGATTGGCGCGGGCCAGAATCAGCCCGCCGCGGGGGCCGCGCAGGGTCTTGTGGGTGGTCGTGGTGGTCACATCGGCGATCTGCACCGGGCTCGGATACACCCCGGCCGCCACCAGGCCCGCCACATGGGCCATGTCCACCAGCAGATAGGCGCCCACTTCATCGGCAATGGCCCGGAAGCGCGCCCAGTCCACTACCCGCGAATAGGCAGAAAAGCCGGCGACGATCAGGCGCGGGCGATGGGCGCGGGCCAAGGACGCCATCTGCTCGTAATCGATCAGGCCCTGCTCGTTCACACCGTACTGAACAGCATTGTAAATCTTGCCGGAGAAGTTGACCGCAGCGCCGTGGGTGAGATGGCCGCCATGGGCCAGCGACATGCCCAGCACCGTATCGCCCGGCTCCAGCAGCGCCATGTAAACCGCCTGATTGGCCTGTGAACCCGAATGCGGCTGAACATTGGCGTAGGCGGCGCCGAACAGCGTGCAGGCGCGTTCGATCGCCAGCCGCTCGGCCACATCCACCTGCTCACAACCGCCGTAGTAGCGCTTGCCGGGATAGCCCTCGGCATACTTGTTGGTCAGCACCGACCCCTGCGCCTCCAACACCCGCGGGCTGGCATAGTTTTCCGAGGCGATCAGCTCGATGTGTTCTTCCTGACGGCGCACTTCGGCGGCCATGGCGGCTTGGAGTTCGTCATCGAACCCGGCGATCCGCATGCTGGGACTGAACATGGCGGGGCGACTCCTTGACAGGTGGGCGGGTGCTATCGAAACGGGGTATTGTACCCGATCCCAGACGCCCCCTGGCCGTTCGACGCAATGTCGGATACGCCCGCAATTCAGGAATCTGCCCATGGCCCAGTACATCTACACCATGCACCGCGTCAGCAAGATCGTCCCGCCCAAGCGGGAAATCCTGCGCGATATCTCGTTGTCCTTCTTTCCCGGTGCCAAGATCGGCGTGCTGGGCCTGAACGGCTCAGGCAAATCCACCCTGCTGCGCATCATGGCCGGGGTCGACAAGGACTTCGAGGGCGAAGCCCGCCCCCAGCCCGGAACCAAAATCGGTTTCCTGTCGCAGGAGCCGGAGCTCAACCCGGACAAGGACGTGCGCGGCAATGTCGAAGAGGGCGTGGGGGAGCTGAAGGCCATCGTGAACCGCTTCAACGCCATCAGCGATGCCTTTGCCGATCCGGACGCGGATTTCGACACCCTGCTGGCCGAGCAGGCCGAGCTGCAGGACAAGATCGACGCCGCCGGCGCCTGGGAACTGGATCGCACTTTGGAGATTGCTGCCGAGGCGCTGCGCCTGCCGCCCTGGGATGCCGATGTCACCCAGCTTTCCGGTGGCGAGAAGCGCCGCGTGGCATTGTGCCGTTTGCTGCTGTCCAAACCCGACATGCTGCTGCTCGATGAGCCCACCAACCACCTGGACGCCGAATCGGTGGCCTGGCTGGAGCGCTTCCTGCACGACTACAAGGGCACGGTCATTGCCGTCACCCATGATCGCTATTTCCTCGACAACGTCGCCGGCTGGATTCTGGAACTGGACCGGGGCCACGGCATCCCCTGGGAGGGCAACTATTCCAACTGGCTGGAGCAGAAGGGGAAGCGCCTGGCCCTGGAAGAAAAACAGGAATCGGCCCACCGTAAGGCCATGCAGGAGGAACTGGAATGGGTGCGCAGCAACCCCAAGGGACGCACCACCAAAAGCAAGGCGCGCCTGGCCCGCTTCGATGAGCTGTCCTCGCAGGAATTCCAGAAGCGCAACGAGACCCAGGAGCTGTACATCCCGCCGGGGCCGCGCCTCGGCAACCTGGTGATCGAAGCCGAGGGCCTGCGCAAGGCATTCGGCGACCGCCTGCTGTTCGAAAACCTGAGCTTCCGTCTGCCACCGGGTGGCATTGTCGGCATCATCGGCCCCAACGGCGCCGGCAAGACCACGCTGTTCCGTATTCTCGCCGGCCAGGAGCAGCCCGATGCGGGTGAGCTGCGCCGGGGTCCCAGCGTGGAGCTGGCCTATGTCGACCAGAGCCGGGACAGCCTGGACGACAGCAAGACGGTGTGGGAGGAGATCTCCGACGGCCAGGACATGCTGCGCGTCGGGACCTATGAGGCGCTGTCACGGGCCTATGTGGGCCGCTTCAACTTCAAGGGCACCGACCAGCAAAAGCGCATCAGCGAACTATCCGGCGGCGAGCGCAACCGCGTGCATCTGGCCAAGGTGCTGAAAGCGGGTGGCAACGTCCTGCTGCTCGACGAGCCCACCAACGACCTGGACGTGGAAACCCTGCGCGCCCTGGAAGAAGCGCTGCTGACCTTCCCGGGTTGCGCCGTGGTCATTTCCCATGACCGCTGGTTCCTGGATCGGCTCGCCACCCACATCCTCGCCTTCGAGGGCGACAGCCAGGTGCTGTGGTTCGAGGGCAACTACGCGGATTATGAGGCCGACCGCAAGCGCCGCCTCGGGGTCGCCGCCGACATCCCACATCGCATCAAGTACCGGCCGCTGAAAAGCTGAAGGTCAGGCTGCGGTCCCGCTTGCCTCGCTCACTGCGGCGGGGAAGAACACGGCCAGCCAGACCGTTGGCTGGTCATCGGTGGTGGCCTCCACGCGATGGCGGCAATGGGCCGGCAGGTGGAGCCAGTCGCCGGGGCGCAGCGCCACCGTCTCATGAATGCCGTCAATGCTCTGCAGGCTCAGCGTGGCCGCACCGGCCAGCAGCACGACGAATTCCCCTTGCTCCTGGTCGTACCAGAACCCCGGCGGGCTGGCCTGGCCGTGGCTGACGATCCGCTCGATGCGGATCCCCGGCTGGGACAGCAGTATCTGGACCTGTTCCTCGCCACCGGCAGCGGGGAGGGCGGCCCAGAGATTGCCCCGCACTGGCCGGCCGACCTCGGACTGGCCCGAAGCCGTGCAGGGCGTGGTCTCGGCGGATGGCACGGCGCCGTCGTCGCTCACGACGGCCTCATGCGGCCTTCAGGCGCTCGGCGAAAAAGCCCAGCACCCGATCCAGCGCGGCCCGGGTGGGATGGCCTTCGCGGTCCACCAGGTCGTTGGTGAGCACCGAATGGGCATAACGGGGAATGCCATGGGCGTTGCCGGGGCCGGAGTCGATCTCGATGGCCTCGAAGCCCTCGCCCAGCTCGCGGCGCAGATGATCGAAGCGTGCCTTGGGAGAGGCCAGATCATGGGTGAAGCGCAGCCCCAGCACCCGGGCGCCCTGCGCCACACGATCCTTGACGCAGCGCAGATCGGTTTCGCTGAGGTGCAGCGCCGCGCGATGCGACGCCGTGATCCCGAAGGGCAGGGAAGGCTGGCTCAACACCGGCGCCGCCACCACCGGATCGACCATCAGGGCAAGGGCAAAATTGCCGGTCAGGCACATGCCAAGCGCGCCCACGCCAGGGCCGCCCAGCTCGGCATGCAGTTGCCGACACAGGGCCTTGAGCGGCTCAACGATGGGGCTGGTCCCATTGCGGGCCAGCACATGAAATTCCCGCCGCACGCACACCCGCACCACCGAATCGGCGAGATAGCCGGC
>JBAUIG010000177.1:0-8350 GCA_049682735.1 Candidatus Macondimonas sp.
AGGCTGTGCAGGCGCTGACCGGTGGGCGGGGCGTCGATCAGGTGGTGGAGGTAGGCGGTGCAGGCACCCTGGCCCAGTCCATCGAGGCGGTGCGGCCTGGCGGCAGGATCGCCATTATCGGGGTCCTGTCCGGCGTTTCCAGCCAGATCGATTTGCGCCGGGTGTTGATGCGCAGCGTGCGCTTGCAAGGCCTGTTCGTGGGCAGCCGCCGCATGCTGGAGGATCTGGGCCGGGCCGTTGATGCCACGGCGCTGGTGCCGGTCATCGACCAGATACTGCCTTGGGATGCCGTGGGGCCGGCATTCGAGCACCTGGCCAGCGGAAATCAGTTCGGCAAAGTGGTGCTGGCCCGGTGAATTCCGAGCAAGTCGCGGCCCACCTGGCGTTTTTCCGAACCGTCTGCGGCGCGCGGGGCGTGCGATCCACCCCACAGGATCAGGCCCCCCATCTGGAAGAGCCGCGCGGAAGATTCACCGGCGCAGCACTGGCCGTGGTGCTTCCGGGCAGCACCGCCGAGGTGGCCGCCGTGGTTCAGTACGCCCATACCCACGGCATCGCCATCGTGCCCCAGGGCGGGCAGACGGGGCTGTGCGGGGGCGCGCTGCCCGATGCCAGCGGCCGCCAGATCGTGCTCAACCTGAAGCGCATGCGGCGCGTGCTGGCGCTGGATCCGGTCGAGGCCACCGTGACGGTGGAAGCCGGCTGCCGCCTTGCCGAGGTGCAGGCGGCTGCTGATGCGGCTGGCCTGTGGTTTCCCTTGAGCCTGGCCTCGGCGGGGGAGTGCCAGATCGGCGGCAACCTGGCCACCAATGCCGGGGGGCACAATGTGTTGCGCTATGGCAATGTGCGCGAGCTGTGCCTGGGTCTGGAAGTGGTCCTTGCCGACGGACGGATCTGGTCAGACCTCAAGGGCCTGCGCAAGGACAACAGCGGTTATGACCTCAAGCAGCTGTTCATCGGTGCGGAAGGCACTCTGGGCGTCATCACGGCGGCGGTCCTGCGCCTGCTGCCCCATCCGGCGCAGCAGATGACGGCCCAGGTCGCGGTCTCCGATCCCGCCGCTGCCCTGCGGCTGCTGGGGCGGTTGAGCGGGGCGGTGGGGGAGGCCTTGACGGCTTTCGAACTCATGTCGGCGTTTTCTCTGGAGCTGGTCGCCCGCCACTTCCCCGACCTGCCGGCAAGGCAATTGGAAACCAGCCCCTGGAGCGTGCTGCTGGAACTCTCAGGGGCGGGCAGTGATGCGGGCTTGTCGGATCGCTTGAGCCAGATTCTGGAGGCGGCCCTGCGTGCGGGTGAGATCCGCGATGCGGTCGTGGCCCGCAACGCGTCCCAAGGAGCACGCCTGTGGGCGGTGCGCAACGCCATCCCCGATGCGCAGCGGCGCGAAGGGCCCAGTATCAAGCACGATATTGCCCTGCCACGCGCCCGCATGGCGGTCTTCATCGGCGAGATGCTGCCGTTGCTGGAAAGCCGCTTTCCCGGCGCACGGCCCTGCGTATTCGGCCATCTTGGTGATGGCAATCTCCACTTCAATCTGTCCCTGCCGCAGGGGGGCGATGACCAGACTTTCCTCGACCAACGCGGCGCATTGGAGCGGCTGGTGCACGATCGGGTGGTGGCCCAGGGCGGCAGCTTTTCCGCCGAACATGGCATCGGCCAGCTCAAGCGAGGCGAGATGGCGCGTTACAAGGATGCGGTCACCCTGGATCTCATGCGCACCCTCAAGCGCGCTCTTGACCCGCATGAGGTGATGAATCCCGGGAAAGTGTTGCCTGATCCGTAAGTATGCGGACGGCTTCGTGGGTATGCAGGAAGATGCGACCCGGCGCAAGTTGTCCGGGCAGGTCGATCCGCTGCAGGCGATCCATGACCGGCCCCTTGACCTCGGCCAGATGCAAGGTGACGTCCAGTGAGCGCAGGGCATCGATCAAGCCCAGCAACATGTCCAGCGCACTGGTGTCAATGGCGTTGACCGCGCTGGCGATGAGTACGACGTGACGGGTTTCGGGTTTTTCCCGAATGGCCTGCAGGATGAAATCCTCCACCGGCCCGGCATTGGCGAAACACAGGCTTTCATCGACGCGTACCAGCAGGATTTCCGGCCAGGTCTCAACGGCATGGCGCTGAATGTTGCGGAAATGCTCGGTGCCCGGCACCTGCCCGACGCGGGCGATATGGGGATGCCCGGCGCGCCAGATGAACTGCAACAGGGACAGGGCGAGACCCAACAATAATCCGTGCTCCACGCCAAGCCCCACCACCCCCATCAGGGTGACTAGCAGTGCGCCGGCATCGGTCCGGTCATAGCGCCACGCCTGGCGCAGGGCTGCCACATCCACCAGATTCAGTACTGCCACCACGATGATGGCGGCAAGAATTGCCTGGGGCATGTAGCTGAACAACGGCGTGAGATAGAGCGCCGCCAGCCCCACCAGGATCGCAGTGAAAACCCCGGCGAGTGGCGTGCGCGCCCCGGCCGTGTCGTTGACCACCGTGCGGCTGAATCCCCCGGCCACCGGCATGGCCCCGGTGAATGCCGCCCCCAGGTTGGCGACCCCCAAAGCGATCAGTTCCTGATCCGGGTCGACCCGTTGGCGGCGCCGGTTGGCCAGCACCTTGGCGACCGATACGCTCTCCACATAACCGATCAACGCAATCAGGGCAGCGGCCGGTAACAAGTCCATCCAAGGCCCCCCCGCGCCCAGAAAGGACCAATCGATGTGGGGCAGGCCGACGGACAGAGCGCCCACCACCGCCACGCCATGGTGGATATTCCATTCCCCCCATGCGACCAGGGCCGTGCCGCCCAGCACCACCGCCAGGGGGGCTGATTTTCCTATCAACAAGGCCGCCCGCTCGGGCACGCGGCAGCGGCGTAGCAGTCGTCCCAGCGGCGCGCCGGAGAGCCACAGGAATCCCATGGCGCCAAGTCCCAGCATGAGGGTCGCGGGCTTGATCTGGCCGATGCCAGCAATCAACTGAGCCAGCAGGGCGGGCGTTTCCTGCCCGGTCGCCGGGATGCCGGTCAGGTGCTTGATCTGGCTGATCACGATCACCAGCGCCGCGCCGGTGGTAAAGCCCGAAAGGACGGGATGGCTTACGAAATTCATCAGCTCACCGGCACGCAACAGGCCCAGCACGAACAGCAGCGCGCCCACTTCAAAGGCCAGGATCACGCCATGGATCAGGGCTTGCTGCGCATCGGTGACCCCTCGGCTCCCCAAGGTACTGGCCACCAGCAGGGCCGCCACCGCCACCGGTCCCACCGCCAGCGTCCGACTGGTGCCCAATGCGGCATAGAGCATGGGAGGCAGCATGCTGGCATAAAGCCCTGCCTGGGGCGGCAGGCCAGCGAGCATGGCATAGGCCAGGCTTTGAGGAACCAGCAGAATAGCGGTAATCATGCCCGCCACGAGGTCATCGGCAAGGTCACGCTGTCCGTAATCGGCCAACCAATGGCGCATCGCCAGGTCGGGCAGGCGCAGCCGCCTTCCCGACCCCGGCATTGGGGCGGGCAGCGGCATCAGGCCGGCTGGCCGCAAGCCAGATTGGCGGGAACTGCCACATCCATGTATTTGGGGTTGGGCAGCTTGAGGTTGTTCATGATGTTGACGTACGCCTCTACCGAACTCACCTGCAGTCGCGGGTTGTAACGCCTTTCTTCGCCGATGGTGCTGACCGTCCAGCCTTTGTAGTCATGGCCGGGGTAGACCAGGGTGTCCTCCGGCAGCTTGAGCAGCTTGTTGAACAGGCTGTCGTATTGGGCACGGGCATCGCCGTTCTGAAAATCCGTACGACCGGTGCCACGGATCAGCAAGGTGTCGCCAGTAAACACCCGGTCGTCCATCAGGAAGCTGTAGGACTCATCGGTATGCCCGGGGGTATACAGCGCCTGCAGCGTGAGGCCGTCCACGGTGATGTGTTCGCCGTCCTTGACGCGCAGGGAAACGCATTCGGCTTTGGTTTGCTCGCCCATGATCGTCACGCAGCCGGTGGTGTCACGCAGCTGACCCATGGCTGTGACGTGATCGGCGTGGGTGTGGGTGTCGATGGCCTTGACCAGGCGCACATCCAGTTCCCGCAGCAACTGCAGGTAGGCATTGATCTGCTTCAGGACCGGATCGATGATCACGGCTTCGCCGCCCGGGCGGGCAGCCAGCAGGTAGGAGTAGGTGCCTGTGTCGAGGTCATACAGTTGTCTGAATAACATGGCCAATCTCCTGCTCATTCGATGGGTGGTTGCGCCGGATATCAATAACCATATCATATATGCATATAACTTCTTTACAATCCCATTCCCCATCGGATAGATGAGTTGGGTCCAGCTCAAACACGGCTGGGTTCCAGTATGGCAAGGGCTTGCCTGTCGCGCCGCCAGCGGCTAGCCTCCGGGCAGCTGAGGGGGGCGGTGCATGCAGACAGAAAGATGGTTCTTCTGGGGCGACTTGCTGGCAAATGGCGTGGTTGGCGTGGCAGCGGCTGTAGCGGGCTATGCGCTGGCGACAAGCGTGCTTCCCGTCTGGCTGGTGCCGCCTTTGGCCCTGCTGGGCGGGGGGTTGGGCGCCATGATGATCAATATGCTCGTGTTCTCGCGTTGGCTCGGTGCCATGGAAACCATGTTGCCGACCCTGTTGAGCGGCATGCTGGCCGGGCTCATCGGGGCATTGACTGCCCCCCTCGGTATCCTGTGCGCCGGAGCGGCTGGGGCAGGCGTGGGCGTGGCCGTTTTTGGGGTGTTGGCACTGCTGCAGGTCCGCATCGTCGCTCAGGCCCGACGGGGGATCTGGTCATGAGGACAGATGAGTACACCCGACGCAAATGGGACCGCGCGGCGGGCAGTTACGATTTCATGGTGGCCGGCGGCCAGGAAAGGCGCTGGACTCTGCCCAAGCGCAGCCTGTTCAGCACCATGGGGAACGGGTCGATCCTGTTCGTGGCGCTGGGTACCGGGCTCGATATCCCCCACTTTCCGCCGGATCGGGACATCACCGCCATCGATATCAGTCCGGCCATGCTGGAGCGGGCTGCGCAACGGGTGGCCGCCTATCGGGGGCGCCTGCACACCGCGGTGATGGACGTGCGGGCGCTGGATTTTCCCGATGCGCATTTCGACCAGGTATTCACCGCCTGCACCTTCTGTTCGGTGCCCGACCCCGTGCGGGGGTTGCGTGAACTGTTCCGGGTGTTGCGGCCGGGCGGGACTTTGGGCATGTTCGAGCATACCGGCAGCCGTTACTTTCCTTTCAAGTCCCTGCTGGATGCCATGACGCCGCTCAGTCGTCTGGTGGGACCGGATCTGAACCGGGATACGGTGAGCAATGTGATGCGGGCCGGCTTCGATGTGTTCGAGGTGCGGCCGGTTTTCCTGGACATCGTCAAGTCGATTCGTGCCCGCAAGCCCCTCTGAACCCCGCGGTTTCCGGGCTCCTGGCGGCGTCCAGGAACTTCAGCCGGGTGGCTTTTCCGGCGCCGATCACCCGACCCGTGACCTCCAGGTGTTGACCGATCTCACCTGGCAGGACGCAACCGGCCGGCGCCACACAGATCAGACCATTTTCGAGGCCGAGTTGGCCATGATCCGGGGCGCGCGCCGGCTGATCGTGGCCGATCAGTTTCTCTACAATCCCTGGCGCGGGGCAGCGGCGGGTGATTTCCAGCCGCTGTGCGCCCGTTTCACCGACGCCCTCGTGGCCCAGCGCAGCCGCTACCCGGAACTGCGCGCCGTGCTGATCACCGATCCCGTCAACACCGCCTATGGGGCTGAATGGCCACCTCATTTCCAGCAGCTTCAGGACGCGGGCGTGGAGGTGGTGCTTACCCCCCTGAAGCGACTGGCCGACAGCAATCCCGCCTGGTCCTGGTTGTGGCGGACCTTGCTGCGGCATCTTGCCCTGGATGGGCTGGGTCGTTTCCCCCATCCCTTCAAGCCGGGCCGGGTGCGGCTTGCGACTTATCTGCGACTGCTGCATTTCAAGGCCAACCACCGCAAGACCTTGATTGCCGATGAGGATGATCACTGGATGGGACTGGTGTCATCCAGCAATCCCCATGATGGGAGCTGTTGGCATCATAATCTGGCGCTGCAATTCAAGGGCGCTGCCGTCGGGGATCTGCTGGCCAGCGAGAATGCCGTGCTGGCCCTGGCGTGCCGGATGCCGATCGTGTTGCCCGCCTTGTCGGCCGAGACGGCGCCGCGCGCGCCGGCGGAGGGCAGTCTGCGTCTCGCCGTGTTGACAGAGACCGCCATTCGGGAACGGTTGCTGGTCGAGTTGATGAGGACCGGGCGGGGTGACCGGGTGGCGGTGGCCGTGTTTTATCTGGCTCACCGAGGCGTGATCCGCACCTTGATCGACGCCCATCGGCGCGGGGCTGGCGTTCGCGTCTTGCTGGACGCCAACCACGATGCCTTCGGCCGGCAAAAGAATGGTATTCCCAATCGGCCCGTGGCCTGGGAACTGCACCGCGCGGGAATCGCCGTGCGCTGGGTCAATACCCACGGGGAGCAGGCTCATGGCAAGTTCGTGCTGATCCAGCGCACCGATGGATCGGCTAGTCTGGTCAGCGGATCGGCCAATTTCACCCGCCGCAATCTGGACGGCTTCAATCTGGAAACCGATGTGGTTGTGAGCGGGCCTGCAGATCATCCGGCTTTTCGGCACGTGCAGGCTTACTTCGATCGCCAGTGGGGGAACGAAGGGGGTATCGCCTTCAGCCTGCCCTATGCTGCCTTTGCAGAGCCGCGTCCATTCAAGTATCTGCGCTACCGGTTCATGGAGGCGAGCGGCTGGAGCACGTTCTGAGGCGGCGCATCCGCTTGTCGATATAATCGCGTTTTCGTTCTTTTGGAGAGCCTGCCGTGGCCCTGGATTCCCAAGCCGCCATGAATGTCGCCAGGGTACTGACCGAGGCGCTGCCCTATATCCGCCGATTCGCCGGCAAGACGGTGGTGATCAAGTACGGCGGCAACGCCATGGTCGATGAGACCCTCAAGAACGGGTTTGCCCGCGATATCGTGCTGATGAAGCTGGTGGGAATCAACCCGGTTGTGGTCCATGGCGGTGGGCCCCAGATCGGTCAGTTGTTGGCCCGCATCGGCAAGGAATCCCGCTTCGTCGAAGGCATGCGGGTGACTGACGCCGAGACCATGGATGTCGTGGAGATGGTCCTGGGGGGGCTGGTCAACAAGCAGATCGTCGAGTTGATCAATCGCCATGGCGGGCGGGCCGTGGGCCTCTCGGGCAAGGACGGCGGACTGATTCGTGCACGGCGCATGACCTTGCATCGCGGCGAAGTCGGAGAAATGGATATCGGTCAGGTGGGCGAGGTCGAACGGATCGAGCCTGGCATCGTGAACCTGCTCGATCAGGCCGATTTCATTCCGGTCATCGCACCCATCGGGGTGGGCGAGGATGGCTGTTCCTACAACATCAATGCGGATCTGGTGGCCGGCAAGGTGGCCGAGGTGATCGGTGCCGAAAAACTGATGTTGCTCACCAATACGCCCGGGGTGCTGGATCGTGACGGCCGGCTGCTGACCGGCTTGAGTCCCGCTCAGGTGGAGGCGCTCATCGCCGATGGCACCATTTATGGCGGCATGTTGCCCAAGATCGCCTGCGCCCTGTCGGCGGTGCAGAACGGCGTCGGGGCCTCCCACATCGTCGATGGCCGGGTGGAGCATGCGGTGTTGCTGGAACTGTTCACGGACGAGGGGGTGGGGACGCTGATTCGTCCTTGAGGTTGCCAGGCGACGGAGATGGCGCCCCGTTCAGGGCGCGATAGGCTGCCAGATCCGCCTCGTAGGCCGCGCGGGTTTGTTCGATATCCTGCTGGCGCTGGGCAATGGCCCGTTCGTGGGCTTCCAGATCCCCTGCACTTTGCTGGATCTGTTTGCGCAGATTAGGGGGGATCGCTTTTCCCCCTTCCAGAAAGGCGGCCTCCCGAGCCTTGAGCCCGGCGAGCTGGCTCACCAGTCCCGCGCGCTGTTCCTGAAGGAATGCCAGACTGGCTCGTAGATCATCAATGTGCTGATCACGAATGGCTAGAATCTCGGCTGCGGAGCCATACAGTTGGTGCAGGCGAGCAGCTTGCTGCGCGTGGGCCTGCTGGGCAGCCCGGTCCCGGGGGCTGGGGACGGGCTGCGGGGCAACGTCTTGGATCCGGATTCCCTTGGGGCTCAAGGTGGTATAACGGGTCTGGCCGGGGGGCAGGCGGTCGCTGACCTGAACCCGCCCCTGTTCGTCCACCCAGCGATACAGTTCGGCCGCATCCGCCTTAAATGCCCCTGCCAGACACAACACACCCCACAGCCAGCTTCTTTTTGCCATCCTCGCCCCCCCGAATATCCCAAAGC
>JBAUIG010000178.1:0-2944 GCA_049682735.1 Candidatus Macondimonas sp.
ACCACCAGTTCCTGTTGGATGGGCAGATGCAGGGTGGCCAAGTGGGGTTTGATGTCTGGACACCACTCGTACGCGCATCGGGTGAGAGATTGATGGTCAACCGCGGCTGGGTCGCTCAAGACTCCGAGCGTCATCCCGTGGCGGTATTGGCTGTTGGAAATGACGAACGCGAAGTGTGTGGCACGTTGGTCCGATTCCCCCGATCCGGATGGGCGCTGCAACCGGCACCTGAATCGGATAGTTGGCCGCGGGTAGTGGTTTATCCGGCTCCGAAAGAACTTGAGCACGCACTGGGTACGTCGATCTATCCTTTGCTGTTGCTCTTGGATGTCGATGAGCCCGATGGTTACCTGCGTTTTTGGCGGCCGGTGACCATGTCACCCGAGCAGCACTATGGATACGCCGTGCAATGGGCAGGGCTGGCCTTGACCTGGGTGGTGATGACGATGGTTTTCTGGCGCCGTCGCAATAGAGGATCAGGACAACCGTGACGAACGAGATTGCGCGCCCACCGGGGCAATGGCGCGGACGCTTCATGCTGCTGTTGCTGGCGTCCCTGTTTTTTGGTCCCTTGTTGCTGGCTTCCATCTGGTATGACCATGCCGATCGCTGGCCATTGCCCGAACAGCGGGCCAATCATGGGCAGTTGATTTCCCCGCCCCACCCCCTTGTGGGTCTGCAATTGCAGGATCTCCAAGGCCGTCCGCTTGCGGAGGATGCTTGGCAAGGGCGTTGGTTGCTTGTCTATCCGGGCCTGCCAATCTGCGATGCGGAATGTGAGGATCTGCTTTACCAGATACGGCAGGTTCGCACGGCGCTGGGCAAGGAGACAGAGCGCGTACAGCGCATCTACCTGCTCGCAGAGGTTCCCCGGGACCCGGCTCGATTGGAAGCATTGCGCGGCTTGCATCCGGACCTGTTGCTGGCTGTGCTGGCATCACCGGAAACCGTGGCACAATTCCCTGAAGCCGATGCGGCAACGCTTTGGTCGGGGCAACAGCTTTATGTGGTGGATCCTTTGGGCAATCTGATGATGCGCTACGGCGCTACCCAGGAACCCAAAGACATACTGACTGATCTGAAACGGCTTCTGCGCCTATCCCATATCGGATGATCCACGTGCGTAATCCCTGGTTCTTCCGGCTGTGTCTGTTTGCCACCGTGCTCACCCTGGGTCTGGTCGTGCTGGGTGCCTATGTGCGGCTGTCGGACGCCGGTCTGGGCTGTCCGGATTGGCCGGGATGCTATGGGCACTGGAAAGTGCCGGCGGAGGAAACCCATGTGGCCTCTGCCAATGCAGCATATCCCGAGCGGCAGGTGGTTGCGGCCAAGGCCTGGAAGGAAATGGCGCACCGCTATGTGGCGGGCAGCCTGGGATTGCTGGTGCTTGCCATTGCCGTCCTGGCCTGGCGCCATCGACGCGATCCGGACCAGCAGGTGGTCCTGCCGTTGCTGCTGGTCGTGTTGATCGTATTTCAGTCACTTCTGGGCATGTGGACGGTCACCTTGTTGCTCAAGCCGCTCATCGTCATGGGCCATCTGTTGGGGGGGCTGTCGACCCTGGCCCTGCTGGCCTGGATCACGCTGCGGGCTGGGGCGCTTTGGACGCGAGAGCAGGCGCCCGTACGGGGTCCATGGCGCTGGATGGCCGTTGCAGCGCTGGGCGTCCTGGCCATCCAGATCGCCTTGGGCGGCTGGACCAGCAGCAATTATGCCGCGCTGGCCTGTCCGGATTTTCCGACCTGCCATGGGGAGTGGTGGCCGGCTGCGGATTTCAATGAAGGCTTCATTCTCTGGCGCGGGATCGGCATCGATTATGAGGGCGGCGTGCTGGATAACCGAGGGCGGGTGGCGATCCATCTGATCCACCGCTTGGGCGCACTGGTGACTTTCACCGTGCTCGGAAGCTTTGCTCTGGCGCTGATTTTTGCGCCGCCGCGCCCCATGCTGCGCCGTGCGGGGGCGGTACTGCTCGCGGCCTTGATCCTGCAGGTCAGCCTTGGCGTCGCCACGGTCGTGGGCCACCTGCCGTTGCCGGTTGCAGCGGCTCACAATGGCGGGGCGGCTCTGCTGCTTTTGAGCTTGATCGGAGTGATTCATCTTTTGGCCGCGTCATCATCCAGGGATGTGCAGCGTGGGCACTGAATCTTCTGCATTGCCGGCAGCGACGCGCTCCTTGTGGCGGGCCTATCTCGAACTGACCAAACCCAAGGTGGTGGCGCTGCTGGTGTTCACGGCAGTGGTGGGGATGTTCCTCGCCACGCCCGGCATGGTGCCCTGGAATGTCTTGGTTTTCGGGGCCCTGGGCATCTGGCTGGCGGCGGCCTGCGCCGCGGTGATCAATCATGTACTGGATCGCCGGGCTGACGCCCATATGGCCCGCACCGAACGCCGGCCGTTGCCGACGGGTTCCGTGGGCGTGCCGCAAAGCCTCGTCTTCGCAGCGATACTAGGCGTCACCTCGATGGCCATCCTGATCACGCAGATCAATGGCCTGACGGCTGTTCTGACCCTTGCCTCCCTGGTGGGCTATGCGGGGGTTTATACGGCCTACCTCAAACGGGCGACGCCGCAGAATATTGTCATCGGTGGGGCAGCCGGGGCGGCGCCCCCAGTCCTGGGCTGGACTGCAGTGACGGGGAGCCTGGATGCGCATGCGCTGCTGCTGTTTCTGATTGTGTTTGTCTGGACGCCACCGCATTTCTGGGCGCTGGCGATCCATCGGGTGGAAGATTACGCCCGGGCCGACATCCCCATGCTGCCGGTGACTCATGGGGTGGCGTTTACCCGGGTGCAGATCCTGCTCTACACCGTGCTACTAGTGGCAGTGAGTCTGTTGCCCTACGTCACGCAGATGAGCGGGCCGGTGTATCTGGTCGGGGCTGTGCTATTGGGCGGGGGATTTCTTTACTATGCCCTGGCGTTGCGTTTTTCGGCGCGCCCG
>JBAUIG010000179.1:0-9962 GCA_049682735.1 Candidatus Macondimonas sp.
CGACCGCACAGCACGGCGCTCTCCCGGCTGATCAAGCGGGCTTTCACGACCTGATTCGGCACCAAGGCAGCGGTTGCATCCCCCGGCCCCACATCCTCCGCCAGCGCCATGCGCACAGCAGCCATTACCACGGAATGATCGGGAGGCGTGATCTGCATGGCTTGAACCCTGCGCGGCCAGCGGAAAAACCGCCAGTCTAGCTGGCGAGCCCCCCGGGTGCGAATCTTGTATGAGGCCGAACGCAAGCCTGGCGCGGGGATGGAGCGAGGAAAAACATGGCGGGAAACGGCTGATACACTGGAACGCAGGCGCTCACAATCCGGCAACAGCGAGGCCCATCTCCATGACCCAGCAGGCTCACCCCGATGCTCACTTGCTCGGCGACATCGGCGGCACCCACACCCGTCTCACGCTTTACCGAGACGGCCAGTTCGGCCCCATCGGCCGCTATCGCAACAACGAGTTCCCAGATCTGAGCGATGTAGTGCGTCACCACCTCGCGACCCATGGCCTCACGCCACCGCGCAGCGCGGTTCTGGCCGTGGCCGGGCCGTTGGAACGGGACGGCTCGGTCACCCTGACCAACCGCGGCTGGCATTTCGCGCCTGCAGCGCTCGCCGCAGCGCTGGGCGTGGAGACGGTGCACCTGTTCAATGATTTCACGGCCCAAGCCTTGGGCATCCCCCATCTCGCCGCCGAGGAATGCGTGCAGTTGACCGGCGGCGATCCCTGGCCGCATGGGCCCCAGGCCGTGATCGGTCCGGGCACGGGCCTTGGTGTTTCCGGGTTGCTGCCCTGCGGCGAGCGCTGGCTCGCCTTGGCGGGCGAAGGCGGTCACGCCACCCTGGCGCCGGCCGATGAACGCGAAAGCGCCCTACTCAACAGCTTGCGACGGGAATGGGGGCATGTATCGGCCGAACGGCTGGTAAGCGGACCGGGCTTGCTGGCGCTCTACAATCACCTTGCCGCGGAAGCAGGGGCGCCGCCCCTGAACGCCCCCCCGGATGTGACCACGCGGGCGGGCCAGGACCCCCTTGCAGACACAGCGCTCGGGTTTTTCTTCGCCTTCCTGGGCACCATGGCCGGCAATCTCGCCCTGACCCTGGGTGCTCGCGGTGGTGTCTTCCTGTGCGGCGGCATCCTGCCGGCGCTGGAGGCGCCCTTGCGGTCCTCGGCATTCCGGGAACGCTTCATCGCCAAGGGCCGCTATCGGGATTACCTCGACGCCATTCCTGTCTATCTGGTGACCGCCCCGGATACCGCGTTCCGGGGCTTGGCCAGCGTTCTCTGAGGTAAAGACAAGCCGGTTTACTCAAGTCACAACGTTGGGTCAGGGGCGAAAAGCGCTCCTTGACCCTGATCGTCGTTCTCCACCGATCCGACACGTTGTTGAATCAGGCAGTAACCTGTTCCAGCGCAGCGGCCAGATAGGGCGGCAGCACAAAGGCGGCCTGGTGCATTTCTGCAGAGTAATAGCGGGTGGCGAAGGCGGGCCGCCGGGCCGCTTCCAGGCGCATGGGGCGGATCAGCCCATCCTTGCAGGCCATGGTGGCGCTCCACCAGCCGGAGGGATAGACCGGCTGCGGATAGTGCAGGGTCTTGACTTCCGTGAACCCGGACCGGCGCAGCGCGCCGTGTACGCTGCACAACAAATCGACGTGATAGAGCGGTGATTCGCTCTGCTGGACAATCAGGCCACCTGGCGCCAGCACGCGATGCACGTCGCGATAGAACGGCTCGGAGAACAGGCCCTCGGCCGGTCCCACCGGGTCGGTGCTGTCCACGATCACCACATCCACGGAGGCTTCCGGGGCGTTGGCGAACCAGGCAATCCCGTCCTCGAACAGCAACTGCGCCCGCGGGTCGCCGTTGGCCTCGCACAGCTCGGGAAAATACTGCTCGGAGAGCCGGGTCACGCGCTCGTCGATTTCCACCTGTAAGGCCTGCTGGACCCCCTCGTGGCGCAGTACCTCACGCAAGGTCCCGCAATCCCCGCCACCGATGACCACCACCCGACGCGGCGCGGCATGGTTGAACAGCGCCGGATGGGCCATCATTTCGTGGTACAGAAAATTGTCGCGCTGGGTCAGCATCACGCAGCCGTCTATGACCATCAGATGGCCGAAGGTCTCGGTATCGTAGATCTCGATGTGCTGGTAGGCGGACTGTTCATCGTGCAGTTTAGCCTTGATTTTCAGGCCAAAGGCGCTGCCGCCCGGCTCGTAGAATTCGGTGAACCAGTTGGTATCCACGCTCATGGGTCCCTAGGGTGGTGTATCGGACGGCCGATTATAGCCCTGCCCTGTGACCATCCATATTGCAGCGTCATGGATGATCGCTTTACCCGGCCCGCGCGAATCTTTTAGGCTTGCCTTCATCTCACCCTCAGCCCCGTTGGTTTTCCATGACCCCAGACACCGCGCCCGACCACGCTCGCCAGCTCTACAACGTGCCGGAATGGAGCGAGGGCTATTTCGATGTGGATGAGCGGGGCCAGGTCGTCGCCCTGCCGCTGCGTAATCCGGCGCGTGGGCAAGTCCCCCTGCCGGAACTGGCTCAGCGGATGACCCAGTCGGGCCTGAACCTGCCCATCCTGGTGCGCTTCTCCGACATCCTGCACGATCGCGTCGATACCCTGTGCGGCGCCTTCGACCGGGCCATCACCCACCATGGCTACGGTGGCCGCTATACCGCCGTGTATCCCATCAAGGTCAACCAGCAACGCACCGTGGTGGAGGAAATCATCCGCCACGGAGGCGAGCGCGTGGGCCTGGAGGCCGGCAGCAAACCCGAACTCATGGCCGTGCTGGCCCTGGCTCGCCCCGGCAGCCTGATCATCTGCAATGGCTACAAGGATCGCGACTACATCCGCCGCGCCCTGATCGCCCGCCGCCTGGGACTGCGCGCGGTGATCGTGATCGAAAAACCCTCGGAACTGGCCACCGTCATCCGGGAGTCGGCGCAACTGGGCGTTCGGCCGCTGCTCGGGGTGCGGGTGCGACTGGCGAATCTCGGCAGCGGCAACTGGCAGAACACCGGCGGGGAGAAATCCAAGTTTGGCCTCTCGGCCACGCAGGTCCTGGCCTGTGTCGAGCAACTGGAGGCGGCCGGCCTGCGCGATTGCCTGCAACTGCTGCACTTCCACATGGGCTCGCAGATGGCCAACGTGCGCGATATCCGCCGCGGCCTGACCGAAGCCGCGCGCTACTTCACCGACCTGCACCAGCTCGGGGCGCCGCTGCGCTATGTCGATGTGGGCGGCGGGCTGGGCGTGGATTACGAGGGCACCCGCTCGCGCAGTGCCTGCTCGATGAACTATTCGGTGGCGGAATACGCCAATGCGGTCGTTCATGTCCTGAAGGAAACCTGCCAGACGCATGGCCTGCCCGAGCCGGACCTCATCACCGAGGCGGGGCGCGCCATGACCGCCCATCACGCCCTGCTCATCACCCAGGTCATCGACATGGAAACGCCCCATGTCGATCCCGAGGCCCTGGTGCCCCCGCCCGCCGACGCCCCGCCCCTGCTCCATGACCTGTGGCAGGGTTACGCCCATCTCGACGCGGCGGCGCCGGTGGAACTTTTCCATGATGCCGTGCACTGGGTGTCCGAGGCCCAGGCCATGTACACCCATGGCGTGCTGGACCTGCCGCAGCGGGCCTATGCCGAGCATGTCTACACCGCCCTGTGCCAGCGCCTGCAAGATCGCCTCGATCCCAAGCGCAGCAGCCACCGGGAAATCCTGGACCAGCTGGAGGAAAAACTGGCGGTCAAGTATTTCTGTAACTTCTCGGTGTTCCAGTCGCTGCCCGATGTGTGGGCCATCCAGCAGATCTTCCCCGTAATGCCGCTGCAGCGCCTGGGTGAGACGCCCACAGTGCGCGGGGTGATCCAGGATCTGACCTGTGATTCCGATGGCTGCATCCGCCAATATGTCGATCGGGAAGGCCTCTCGCCCACCCTGGCGCTGCATGCAGTGGCCGAGCGGGAAACCTATCTGGTGGGTTTTTTCATGATTGGCGCCTATCAGGAGATTCTCGGCGACATGCACAACCTGTTCGGCGATACAGACGCCGTCAACGTGGAACTGGATGGCCAGGGCGGCTATCGGCTGGTGGCACCCGAACGGGGGGACAGCGCCGACCAGTTGCTGGCCTATGTGCATTTCGCCCCCGATCAGCTCGCCATGGCGTATCGCGAGAAAATCACCCGCGCTGAACTGGAACCCGCCCAGGCGGAGGCCTTTCTCGCCGAACTGACCGCCGGGCTCTACGGCTCCACCTATCTGCAGCGCTGGCCATGAAATGAGCGCGACAACCGGCTTCATCGGCCTGGGCGCCATGGGGCTGGCCATGGCGCGCAACCTGCACCGCGCCGGCCACCTGCACGCAGTGTGGAACCGAACGGCGAGCAAGGCGCAGGCCTTGGCCGTCGAAACCGGCTGCATCAGCGCCGCCGATCCGGTCGACCTGGCGCGGCGCTGTGATGTGCTGGTGCTCTGCGTGTCGAGAGATGACGATGTGCTGGGCCTGATCCGGGTGCTGACCCCCGTGCTGCGACCGGGCCAGATCATCCTGGACTGCTCTACCGTGGCGCCGTCCACCGCCCGCAAGGCAGCGGAACAAGAACGCCCTTGCGGCGCGGATTTCCTGGATTGCCCTGTTTCCGGCGGTGTGGAAGGGGCGCGGCAAGGGAGCCTGGTGACCATGGTGGGCGGCGAACCCGCCACGCTGGAACGTGCCCGGCCTGTGCTCGCGGCCATGACCCGACAGATCACGTGGATGGGGCCAGTGGGCGCAGGGCAGGCCACCAAAGCGGTGAACCAGATCATGGCGGCGGGTATCGCTGCGGCGGTGACCGAAGCTCTGGCGCTGGGGGCTGCGGCCGGACTGCCGCTGGAGCACGTCATCGAGGTGGTGAGCGGCGGGGCCGCAGGCAACTGGTTTCTCGATCACCGCGGCCCCACAATGATCCAGAACCGTTTTGAGTCCGGCTTCAAGATCACCTTGCATGACAAGGACTTGGGAATCTGTCAGCAATTGGCGTCGGATTGCGGCGGTGATCTGCCGCTGGTGAATGCCGTGCGTGAGGACTATGCCGCACTAATAGCGGCGGGCTTTGGCGATGAGGACATTTCCGCTCTCTACCGCCGCAAGCGCGCGCTGTTCGGCAATTCAATCCCGCTCGTAGTAAAGTCGCCTCATGCCGAATGACCGCCCGACCCTGACCCTCGAAAATATCGACCAAACGCAGCGCGTTGCAGTCGCCGGGCCCTGGCGATTGCGTCATCTCTCGCGCAATTTGCGAACTATCCGCAAGCAATTGACACAACTCGGTAAAAATCCCCAGGTCGAGTGGAATCTGGAAGGTGTGGAGGGGTTGGACAGCACCGGCGCACTGCTGCTGTGGAAACAATGGGGACAGCGCCGCCCGACGAATCTGATTCTGCGGCCCGAACATGAGCCCCTGTTTCAACGTCTGGAACAGCTCCCCCCCCCCTTGAAGCGCCCGCAACGCAATCCGCTGGGGCCCGTCATCCGCCTGGGCGACACCATCCTGAACGGGCTCAAGCACCTCAGCGAAATCGTAACCCTGATGGGACGGCTGACGCTGGAAACGCTGAGCCTGCCGGCCCAGCCGGACCGGATCCCGCTGCGTGAAATCTCCGCCAATATCCATAAGGCAGGCGGGCGGGCGCTGCTGATTACGGGCCTTGTGGGACTGTTGATCGGCATCGTGATGAGCTATCTCTCGGCGCTGCAACTGCGCTTGCTAGGGGGGGAGCGCTTCATCGTCAACCTCATGGGCCTTGCGGTGACGCGCGAACTTGGCCCACTGCTGGCCGCCATCCTCATTGCCGGCCGCTCCGGTTCGGCCATGACGGCGGAACTCGGCGTCATGCGGCTCACCCAGGAAATCGATGCCCTGACGACCATGGGCATCTCGCCCTTCAAACGCGTCTTGTTGCCCAAGGTTGTCGCGCTGGGACTCGCCATGCCCCTGCTGGCCTTCTGGACCATGGCGGCCGGCATCTTCGGCGGCATGCTGGTGGCCAAAAGCGAGTTGAACATCACCTTCGGGCAGTTTCTTAACGATCTTCCCAGCGCAATTCCCATCGTCACCTACTGGATTGCCCTCTTCAAATCGATCGCCTTCGGCCTCGTGATCGGACTGGTGTCATGCCACTTCGGCCTGCGCATCAAGCCGAATACCGAGAGCCTGGGCCAGGAAACCACCAATGCCGTGGTCACCGCTATCACGCTGGTAATTCTTACCGATGCCATTTTTGCCGTCACCCTGCGTGATGTGGGATGGTACGAATGAGCACGGACATGCCCCCAGTCATCGAAATGCGCGGTATCGTCACCCGTTTCGGCGGCCACACGGTGCACGAAGGCATTGATCTCGAGCTGCGCCGCGGCGAAGTGCTGGGGCTGGTCGGCGGGTCGGGTTCCGGCAAGACGACCTTGTTGCGGGAGATGATTGGCCTGCAACGTCCAAGCAGCGGGGAGGTACGGGCTTTCGGGGAATCCCTGCGTGATGCCCGCGGGCAGAGCCATGCAGCGCTGCGTGAGCGTTGGGGCGTGTTGTTCCAGCACGGCGCCCTGTTCACCGCACTCACCGTGGCCGACAATATCGCCCTGCCGTTGCGGGAATTGCGCGTCCTGGATGAACCCCTCATCCGCGAACTGATCCGGCTCAAGCTGGCCATGGTGGGTCTCAAACCCGAGGATGCCAATCGTTACCCGGCCGAACTCTCCGGCGGCATGGTCAAGCGCGTGGGCCTGGCCCGTGCGCTGGCACTGGATGCCGAGCTGTTGCTGTTGGATGAGCCGACTTCCGGCCTCGACCCGGTGGCGAGCGAGTTGTTTGTCGACCTGATCGCGGAATTGCGCAGCGCCCTGGGGCTGACGGTGGCCCTGGTGACACACGACCTGGATACCTTGGTCGATCTGTGCGATCGCATTGCCGTTCTGGCTGACCGCAAACTCGTCGCCATCGGAACCCTGGATGAAGTGGTGGCCTGCGATCATCCCTTCATCCAGGCCTATTTCCATGGTCACCGCGGTGGCCGAATCATCAAAAAAAGGCAGTAAAGCGTCATGGAGAATCGAGCCTACGCCCTGCTGACCGGGCTGTTCGTCATCGGTCTGGGAGTGGCGGCCGCGCTGGCCTCCTTTTGGCTGAACGACGGCCGGCAGGCCCGCACGCCCTACTTGATTGTGACCCAAGGCGCGATTTCCGGTCTGGCGCCCTATTCAACCGTGCGCTATCGCGGCGTGGAAATCGGCCAGGTGACCAAGGTGGACTTTGCGCATGATGGCAGCAGGGATATCCACATCCAGATCGAAATCAAACCGGACATTCCCATCACCGTTAACACCTATGCCACGTTGCGTTACATGGGCATTACCGGCCTGGCCCAGGTGGAATTGGCCGACGATGGTCCGCCCGATGCCCCGAGGCTGCAAACCAGCCTCGAAAAACCGGCCCGTATCCCGATGCGTCCCTCCCTGTTCGAATCCCTGGGCGATACAGGCCAAGTCATGTTGAAACAGGTCCAGGACTTGATGGCCCAGTTGAAAGAAGTGCTGGGTCCGGAGAACCAGGCCAACTTTCGCCAAATCATGGCCAATGTGGAAATCACCAGCAGCAAGGTCGCCGAGTTCACCCAACGACTGGAGCCCTTGATCGCGTCGTTGCCCAAGATGAGCGAGGATGGTGGCAGAACCATGGCGCGTGTCGAACAGATTGCCAAGGAACTGGAACAGACCGTGACTCAGGTGCGTCAGGTGACCACGCAACTCAATACCCTGGGGACACTGGCCGAGAGCGCCGGGCAAACCTTCCTGGTAGAAACCCTGCCCTCCACCCAATCGACCTTGCGTGAAATCGAATCGGCAGCGCGCAACCTGGAACGGCTCAGCGATGAGTTGCGGCGTGATCCATCCAGTATTCTCTACGGCCGTAATCGAGATACCGATCCAGCCAAGCCTGCCGCCCCGGGGAATCGCTAACATGAAGTTGCACCGAATCCATTTTGTGGGCGTATTGTTCCTTGTGTTCCTGCTGGCCGGCTGTGCCGAATGGCTGCCCAATCGCCGTCCCCCGCCCGCCGTGGCCCATGACCTGGGCTGGCTGCCGACACCGACCGCGGTGCCCCTGATGGAAATCCCGGTGGTTGCGGTGGAATCCCCGCCCTGGTTAAGTGAACCGGCCCTGCGCTATCGGCGTGCAGGCAGCGATTCGACGGCCCTGCTGCGCTATCCGGATGACTACTGGGTTGCGCCGCCGCGGGAACTGCTGCTCGATCGGTTGCAGCAATATCTTCTGGCCAGCCGCCATCTGGCAGTCCGTCCGAACAGTCCTCGCTACCGGCTGGAAGTGCGCTTGTTGCGCTTTGAACAGGAGCAGAATGGCCTGCGTTCCGAAGCCATCGTGAGCTTGCAGGCCCTGCTGCTGGATCCGCGTTACCGCCGCCAGTTCGCATCGCCTGCCATCACCGCACGGGTTGCCGATGCCTCGCCAGGGGCAGCCGGCGCGGTGCGCGGGTTGGGGCAGGCAACGGACCAGGCCATTGTCGAACTCATGCGGTGGGTGGCCAGCGCGCAGGCCCAGAATCCAGCGCCGGAAGCCGCGCTTGAAACTGCCCCCCCGGCTTCAATGAATGAAGGTTTGCGTTCCCTTTTCCCGGTACCCAGGCCGCAACGATAAGGAGATCGTCATGGGACAGATGGTCACATTCATGCGCCCCGACGGCCAGACTGCTCGCGGCTACCTGGCCGAAGCCCAGAATCCGGACGCGCCGGGCATTGTGGTGATCCAGGAATGGTGGGGACTGCAGGAGCAGATCAAGGGGCTATGCGATCACCTGACCCAGTTTGGTTACCATGCCCTGGCGCCCGATCTCTTTCACGGCATCGTCGTGCCCTATCACGATGCCGGCCGCGCCGCGCAGGAAATGAATTCGCTTGATTTTCTCGCAGCCACCGACCAGGACGTGCGGGGTGCGGCGCAGTATTTCTCAACTCAGGGCAAGAAGGTCGGCCTCACCGGCTTTTGCATGGGCGGGGCCATTACCCTGCTGGGGGCGGTGCGCATCCCGGAATTGGCCGCAGCGGTGATCTTCTATGGCTTGCCGCCCGCCAGCGTGGCCAATCCGGCCGATGTTCGCGTGCCGATCCAGGGCCATTTCGCCAATCAGGATGACTGGTGCACGCCCGCCACAGTGGACGCTTTCGAGGCCACGCTCAAGGCGGCGCACAAGTCGGCTGAGATCTATCGTTACGACGCCGACCACGCCTTCGTGAATGACCAGCGCAGCGAAGTCTATGACGCGGCGGCAGCCCATCTGGCCTGGCAGCGCAGCCTGGACTTCTGGAAACGCCACCTCGGCTGAAACCGGATCGCCGGGCGTGTACCCCCGTGCGGGGCATACCCGGCCAGCCCACTCATCGGGATCTCACAGGGTGCACATGGCACCGCGCGGGCAGCCATCCAATAATCCGTAGAGAAAACGCGCTTCTCGGGCCACGAGCGTGGCGGCGATGGGATGGCCCGCTGTCTCCAGGTTCTGCGCCAGGGTGTCAAGTTTGACCACCACGGGCGGCGGATCATAGATCAGCTTGCCCACGTCCGCCTGCCCGGACACCATGCGCAATTCAGTGTCTGCCATCGGCGTCAGGGCCGCCTGAGCCGGCAATAGCGTCAGCGCACCCACCGCCACCGCCAGCAATTTCAATCGCATTCCCATCCGAGCATCCTCCGTATCCGGCCACCCCACAAAGATTGCCGTCCCGGCATGACAAATCAATGACCGCGATGTACCGGGCAACTACTGCATGACGGTGACCGTGATCTGGTCCGGATCGAGCAGGGTGATGGGCACCGATGGGACTTTCCAGATCTCCCGCTGATATTCCCGGATGGAGCGGTCGGATGAAAAGAAACCGGCGTGGGCG
>JBAUIG010000180.1:0-10959 GCA_049682735.1 Candidatus Macondimonas sp.
GCCAAGTTTGGCGTACCGCCCGAATGCATCATCGATTATCTGGCGCTGGTTGGGGACAGCAGCGACAACATCCCGGGCGTTCCCCAGGTCGGACCCAAGACGGCGGCCAAGTGGCTCAGCACTCACGGCAGCCTTGATGCCGTGCTGGCGGCCGCTGACGCCATCACCGGCAAGGTCGGCGAATCGCTGCGCAACCACCTGGATCAATTGGCGCTGTCGCGCGAGCTGGCGCGTATCCGTACGGATCTCGATCTAGCGCTGGGGCTCGATGATCTGCATCCCGCCCCGGCTGACACGCCCGCCCTGCTCGCGCTTGCCAAAGACCTGGAAATGGGCGGTCTGTTGCGGGAGTTGGCGCTCCCGATGGACGCGACAGCGGCGCCAGCGCCTTCGCAGGATGATCCGCGGCGTTATCACTGCATTCGGGACGAAGCGGCGCTGTCGGCGTGGATGGAGCGGCTGGAACGGGCCGAGCTGATTGCGCTGGACACCGAAACCACTGGCCTCGACAGCCTGAACGCCCGCATTGTCGGGGTGTCCTTTGCTATCGAGCCGGGTGAGGCGATCTACATTCCGCTGGCCCATGAAGGCCTCGATGCCGTGCCCCAACTCGACCGGGACGCCACGCTGGCGCGGCTGCGCCCGCTGCTGGAAGACCCGGACCGGCCCAAGGTCGGGCAAAACCTGAAATACGACCGGGCGGTGCTGGAAAACCACGGCATCCGGCTGGCGGGCATCCGCCATGACACCCTGCTGGAATCCTACGTGCTGGACAGCACGGCGCGGCACGATCTGGACAGCCAGGCCCGGCGCGAGCTGGGCATCTCGACGATCAGCTATGAAACCGTGACCGGCAAGGGCGCCCGCCAGATTCCCTTCGCCGCCGTACCCTTGGATGCCGCCACCCGCTATGCGGCGGAGGATGCGGACATCGCCCTGCGCCTGCATCAAGTGCAGTGGCCCCGGCTGCAGGCCGTGCCGGCGCTGGAGCGGGTGTATGAATCGATCGAAATGCCGCTCATGCCGGTGCTGGGGCGCATGGAACGGCTCGGCGTGCGGGTGGACGCCAGCCTGCTGCGCGCCCAGAGCGCAGAGCTGGCGGAGGAGATGGCCAATCTGCGTGAGCGCGCCCAGGCCGAGGCCGGGTGCGCCTTCAATCTCGACTCGCCCAAACAGTTGCAGGAAATCCTTTACGACAAGCTGCGCCTGCCGGTGACGCGCAAGACACCCAAGGGCCAGCCCTCCACGGCCGAGGATGTGTTGCAGGAACTGGCCGTCGATTACCCTCTGCCCCGGCTGATTCTGGACTACCGCAGCCTGGCCAAGCTCAAGTCGACCTATACCGACAAACTGCCGGCCCAGATCGATCCGTGCACGGGGCGTATCCACACTTGCTACCAGCAGGCTGTGGCAGCCACCGGGCGGCTGTCCTCCTCTGACCCCAACCTGCAGAACATCCCGGTGCGCACGGCGCAGGGACGGCGCATCCGCCAGGCCTTCATTGCCGATCCGGGCCATGTCCTGCTGTCCGCCGATTACTCTCAGATCGAGCTACGCATCATGGCCCACCTGTCCGGGGACGCGCGACTGTGCGAGGCCTTCGCGCAGGGGGAGGATGTGCACCGGGCAACGGCGGCGGAGGTGTTCGGCGTCCCCCTGGGGATCGTGAGCAGCGAGCAGCGGCGCGCCGCCAAGGCAATCAACTTCGGGTTGATCTATGGCATGTCGGCCTTCGGGCTGGCGCGGCAATTGGGTCTGACCCGGGATGCGGCGCAGCGCTATGTGGACCGCTACTTCGAGCGATATCCGGGCGTGCGCAGCTTCATGGAGCGGACCCGTGCAACGGCCAGGGAACAGGGTTTCGTGGAAACCGTCTTCGGGCGGCGGCTGTATGTGCCGGACATCCAGGCCCGCAATGCCGCCCAGCGCCAGTATGCCGAGCGCACAGCCATCAACGCGCCCATGCAGGGCACGGCGGCGGACATCATCAAACGGGCGATGATCACCATCGATCACTGGATCGCACAGGAGGCCGTGCCGGCGCGAATGATCCTGCAGGTGCACGATGAGCTGGTGTTCGAAGTCCCCCTCGGAGCAATCGACACCGTCAAGGCCGGGGTCCTGGCGCGCATGCAGGGCGCGGCAGACCTGGCCGTGCCGCTGGAGGTGCACGCAGGGAACGGCGAAAACTGGGACGCTGCCCACGGCAGCTGAACCACGCGGCGGCCGCCGCGATTTTTGGCCGATGTGGTCGGGTCAGACCGAGCCTTCCGGAGCGTTGTCGATGACCGCCGGTGTGGTCGGCCAGGCGTTGATTACCGCATTCATCACCGTGGCCAGGGGAATGGCGAAGAAGGTGCCCCAGAATCCCCAGATGTTCCCGAAAAACAGAATGGCGACGATGATGGCGACCGGGTGCAGCTTGACCGCATCGCCGAGCAGGACGGGGGCAAGAACATTGCCGTCGAGGAACTGGATGACGCCATAGACAAGGATTGCCAGCAGGCATTCCTGCGACATGCCCCACTGCAGATACGCCACCATCGCCACCGGCATGGCCACCACCGTCGCGCCGACATAGGGAATGAGCACCGACAGACCGGTGATCACCGAGAGCAGGACGGCGTAGTTCAGGCCCATCAGGCTGAAGATGACGAACGTGGCCACGGTGACGATCACGATCTCGATGAACTTGCCGCGGATGTAGTTGCTGCACTGATGCTGAGCTTCGTGCCAGACTCGCACGGCGAGTTCGCGATTATCTGGCAGGAAACGCTCGAACCAGGCGAGAATTCGATCGCCATCCTTGAGCAGGAAGAACACCAGGAACGGCACTAGGAAGATGTAGACGAGTAGCGTCGCTGCCCCCACCAGTGAGGACAACGAATAGCCCAGAAGACGCTGGCTCAGCTGCAGTCCCTGCGCGCGGGACTGGGCAAGAATCTCGTTGATTTGCGAAGTGGAAATCAGACTCGGATAACGTTCCGGAAGGTCCATGAGGGTCGTCTGCGCCGCGGATACCAGCGACGGGATCTGCTGAGCAAACGCGGTCATCTGCTGAAGGAACAGCGGCAGGAACGCAAACACGGTCAGCACCAGCCCGCCCAGGAAGAGGACAAAGATCAACATGACGGCGAGCAGATGGGGGCAGCCGTGGTGCTCAAGCCATCGCACCCGGGGGTGGAGCAGAAATGAAATGATTACGCTGGCGTAGACCGGCGCCATCATCTGCGCCGTCCAGATGATGAATCCCATGAACAGGAATACCATGCCGATCAGCATCACGATCCGCCGATCGGCGAATGTCTGTTTCAGCCAGTCAAGTATCATTCATCCTCTCTTGCAATCATCGACAGCGCCGGCCCGTCCCATGCTCCCCCCGGCCAGCCTGCTCTCACGGATTTCAGCCGCCTCCGCTGCCGATTTACCAGGCATTCCCATGCCTGCAGTGCGTCAAGATCGCTCGCTTACGACCCGGGATGAAAAATGAGTGCCTCGACGGAACTTCCGGGAAGTCTTCATAGTCTATGTATTCGAGTATCGCAACGATACTCTTCCTACCCTGAGTAAGCGGACCGTCGGTTTCCCCCCAAGGCCACGGTTCCGTTCTGACCGCGACGGCTCACCCCCCTTATGGACCGGCGCGGTTTTTTTTATTCCCGTCTCGGATCATCAAGCCAGTATTCCAGGCACTCCCTGGCTTCATCAACTCCTTGGCGCGCGACTGCCGAGAACAATTGCACCGTCGCACCGGTTCCCTCCTGTTCCAGGCTGCGCCGCACCATCAGCAAGGAATTTCCCGCCGCGCCGCGCCCGAGTTTGTCGGCCTTGGTCAGCAACACATGACAGGCAATGCCTGCCGTCGCGCACCAGCGCATCATCTGTTGATCGAACGGGGTGAGTGGATGACGGATGTCCATCACCAACATCAAGCCCTTCAAACTGCGCCGCACGCCCAGATAACCCTCCACCAGCGCAGCCCATTCCTGACGCACGGCCAGGGGCACCTCGGCATAGCCGTAGCCGGGCAGGTCCACCAGCCGCGACCCACAGGGCAGACCGAAGAAATTGAGCAGCTGGGTGCGCCCCGGTGTGCGGCTGGTGCGCGCCAGCGCCCGACGCCCGGTGATGGCATTGAGGGCGCTGGATTTGCCGGCATTGGAGCGCCCGGCGAATGCCACCTCGGCGCCGTCGTCCAGGGGCAACTGCATCAGCTGGGCGACACTCTTGATGAAAACGGCTGCGCTGTAGTCCCGCATGATGCCTATTTGATCCCCTGTTGATCGGTTGGATTGACCCTGTTCGGTCCCAACGTTGTAGAATTGCGCGCTTGCGGGCCTGGGCCAACAGGCGCCTTTCCCGGCGCTGCGCGCACCCGGCTCACGGCCATCCAGCATGCCAGATCAGGAGGCACCTTTCCTATGAACAGACTGATTGCCGTGAGCTTGACGCTCGTCGGAATGTGCCTGGGCGGCGCGGCCCTGGCGGCGGGAAATCCGGAGGCAGGACAACAAAAGGCGGCCCCCTGCGCCGCGTGCCATGGCCTCGACGGCAACAGCACCAATGGCCAGTGGCCCAAACTGGCCGGCCAGCACCCCGAATATATCGTCTCCCAGCTCAAGGCCTTCAAGGAAGGCAAGCGCCAGAATCCCCTCATGACCCCCATGGCGATGGGACTGAGCGATGAAGACATGGCTGATCTTGCTGCCTACTACAGCAAGCAGCGGCCCCAGATCGGCGGCGCGAACCCGGACTTGGTCGATACGGGCGCCAAGCTCTACCGTGGCGGCAACAAGGTGTCCGGAGTTTCCGCCTGCATGGCCTGTCATGGGCCGAGTGGCGCGGGAAACGGGCCGGCGGGTTATCCTCATCTCTCGGGCCAGCATGCCGAGTATGTCAAGCTGCAGCTGGAAGCCTACCGGCGCGGGGAACGGGGCAACGATACGCCCAGTGGGCAGATCATGCAGAGTATTGCCAAGCGGATGAGCAATGCGGAAATTGAAGCGGTCGCCTCCTATATTGAGGGACTGCATTAAGCACCCAAGAGAGATTTTTCATCATGCGACATCGAATACGATCATTTTCACGGGCTTTGCTGATCTGTTGCCTGTGGGGCTTGATGGGATTGGCCGGCGCGGCAGACGCCTACAAGGAAGGTGTGCAGTACCGATTGGTGGAAAGTCCCCAGCGCATCACCCCGGGCGACAAGGTTGAGGTGGCCGAGTTCTTCTCTTACGGCTGTCATGTCTGCTATGACATCGAGCCTCATCTTGAATCGTGGGTCAAGGCCAACGCCGACCAAGTGGATTTCGTGCGGGTTACCCATGGTCCGGATTTTTTCCGCCGCAGCTGGGGAGTCTATGGGCAGGCCTACTACGCCCTCGAAACGCTGGGTGCCGCCGATAAAATAAACGCACCGTTGTTCAAGGCAATTCACCAGGACAAGGAACGGCTCGACAGCGAGTCACGCATGGCCGACTTCGTTGCCCGCCATGGCATCGACAAAAAGGCTTTCACGGCAGCCTACGACTCTTTTGCCGTACGCACCAAGCTCAAGCAGGCGCAAGCCCAATGGGAGCGATTCGGCATTCTCCTGCTGGGCACACCGGCCTTTGTAGTGAACGGCAGATACATTGTTTCCCCGGGTTTTCAGCAGCAGGTCACCAATCGCACCGCGAAGTTGACGGAAACCCTGAAGGTGATCGATTACCTCGTCGCCAAGGAACAAAAAGCCGCTGCACGCTGACCCTCCGGCTGCACGCCAGCCAGATGGTATAGTCACGGAAACTCCGCTGATCCTCTGGTCGGTTCGCCGCCATGCCCCATGGGTTCTTCCTTGAACTGCTGATCCTGCTGGCCAGCTCGCTGGCCATGCTGGCGTTGTGCTATCCGCTGCGGATTCCCCCCATCCTCGGCTATATCCTGGTCGGCGTGCTGATCGGTCCGGGTGGACTGGGATGGATCTCCCGACCCGAATCGGTAGTACAGATCGCCGAATTCGGCGTGGTGTTTTTGTTGTTTTCCTTGGGCCTGGAATTCGCCCTGCCCAAGATGATGGCGATGCGACGGCTGGTGCTGGGCATCGGGGCCGGACAGGTGGTGATCACCCTATTGGCGTTATGGGGTGTTGCCTGGGCCATGGGTGTGCCGCTGGCAACGGGCTGGATTCTCGCCAGCGCGCTGGCCCTGTCCTCGACAGCAGTGGTCACCCGGGAACTGACGCAAAACCACCAGCTCCATCTGCGCTTCGGCCAGATCGCTGTGGCCGTCCTCCTGTTCCAGGACATGGCCTCGGTGTTCTTCCTCGCCATCCTGCCTTCCCTGGGTGGACAGTCCGACCAGTTGCTGCCCTCCCTGCTGTGGACCCTGGGCAAGGCAACCGTGCTCTTGGCAGGGCTGTTGATCCTCGGCCCGCGCCTGCTGCCCCGGCTGTTTACCCTGGTGGCACGCACCCGCACCGAAGAGCTGTTCGTGCTGGCGGTGCTGGTGGTGATCCTGGCGGCGGCGGCCCTGACGCAACTGATGGGCTTATCGATGGCGCTGGGGGCCTTCATCGCCGGGATGCTCTTGGGCGAAAGCCATTTTCGGCATCAGATCGAGGCCGAAATCCGGCCGTTCCGCGACGTGCTGTTGGGTATTTTCTTCGTAGCGGTGGGAATGTTGATCCATCTGGGGCCGCTGGCGGCCCAGTTGCATTGGATCATCCTGCTCACCGTCAGCTTCATGGTGCTGAAATGGATCGTGGTGGTGATGCTGGCGCGCCTCCTGGGCGAAACCCCGGAGAATGCGGTGGGTGCGGGCTTTGCCTTGGCGCAGGGCGGCGAGTTCGGCTTTGCCCTGCTGACCCTGGGCGGCGCCTATGCCTTGGTCAGCCCCGCCCAACAATCCCTGGTTTTCTCCAGCATCATGCTGAGCATGATGCTCACGCCATTGTTGCTGCGCCTGAATCCGCGCTGGAGTCGCCGGTTTGCCCGACCGCCGCCTGAACTGGACATCAATGCCTGGCTGCCCGCCTCATCGGAACCCCATGTCATTCTCTGCGGCTTTGGCCGAGTGGGTCAGGCCATCGCCCGTTTTTTACACAGCGAACAGATCCCGTATGTCGCCATTGACGGCGACACCCTGCGCATACGAGAAGCGCTGCTGGCCGGTGAACCGGTGCTGTATGGGGATTCCCGCCAACGCGCACTGCTCCGGAAAGCGGGGCTGGAACGGGCCCGGTTGTTGGTGGTGGCCTTCGATGATTTCCCGCACGCGCGGCGCATCCTGGAAGTCGTGCGCGAGGTGCGCGCCGATCTGCCTGTCTTGGTCCGCACGGCGGATGACCGGCACTGGGAAGCATTGCAGGCGGCAGGCGCCACCGAAATCATCCCGGAAACTCTGGAGAGCAGCCTGATGCTGGTTTCCCATGTGCTGGAACTGCTGGGCGTTCCCCCTGAACGCATCCAGGAACGCATCCAGGACGCGCGGCGCGAGCGCTACAAGCTGCTGCATGGTTATCTGCACGGCGAGCGTTCGCGTCTCACCGATGCCAAGGGTAAGCCGCTCGAGGTGGTGCATCCCGTGGCCTTGTCGGAAACCGCCTACGCGATCGACAAGCAATTGGGGGATCTGCAACTGGATCAGATCGGCGTACGCGTCCAAGCGTTGCGGCGCGGCGCGCTGACCGGCCAGGATCCCAGCGCCGAGGTCCGCCTCAAGACCAACGATACCTTGGTGCTAATGGGAACAGCCTCCCAGATCGAGCGCGCGGAACAGCGCCTGCTGGGTGGCGAGCATCATGGCTGAACTTCAACATCGGCGAGCACATGACGATTCAGGATAAAACGACAGCCTGGAGGAATGACCCAGACCCGCGCGCGCTCCATGTCGGCATCCTGGGCATTCATGGCCCGGAAGCCACGGCCAGCCTGCAGGCCTTGCTGGAACACGGCGCAACAATTACTGCCTGGTCGCGCCAGATCAATACGCCATGGGCGCAGCGACTGGCGCGGCGCGGTGTTTCCATTCAGACGCTACCGGCGCAAAACCTGCCGCCCGAGATGTCCATTCCATTTACCCGACCACTGGATTGGCTATTGATCTTTCCCGGCGCAAGGCTGGCGAGAGGATTGCCCAAACCAGAACGGATCCCCGAAGCGCTGTATCCGCGCGCTCCGGGACGAATCGTCCAGCTCATCCCGGCGGGATTGGCCTTGCATAAGACGCTCGAACCCTGCCCAGAAATCCTGAATCTGTCCACCGTCCTCGTCCTGGAACGCTGGCTCAACGCCCCCATGCGTCGCGCTATTGACCGCGGTCAACTGCCGTTTCCGCCTCATCGCCACAATGCCTTGCCCTTGATCTCCGCCCATCGCATCGCTCAGGTGATTCTGGCCTTGTGCGTAGCTAAACTGAGCCCTCAGCAAGTCACCACACACTTGGCGGGGGAATGGGTTCCGCTACCCGTGCTACTGGACCTATGTCGGGAACGGGTAGGCCGCCCCGTACGTCTCCGGAATCGGTCGGTGGCCTTGGTGGCCCTGCGGATGGGTCGGGAAATGGCCCTCATGGCGCACTGGATCCGGCACTATCAGACCTACGAACCGTCGGAATGGGAATTGGATGCCTTGGGTCTGGAGCCTGTGCTGGAAGGCATGCGCCGGCTTCCCTGGTGATACTGACCAACCCCGCGCCGCTGTCAAGGAGCATGCCGTGCCCATGAACCGTTTCATCCTTTCCACATTCGCCATCTTGACCTGCCTGGCTCAACCCACCAGCTTGATGGCCCAAAACAATCCACAACAGGGAGTCACACCAGTGAGTGAGCCTTCGATGCTGATCCAGCTTCCCAATGCCAAACAGCCAGCGCCCGGCCTGTTGACCGGCGGTCAACCTGCCGAGGCCGACCTGCAGGCCGCAGCCGCGGCTGGATACAAGACCGTGATCAATCTGCGGCCAGGTTCGGAAATGGCGGGAATCGAGGAGTCGGGGCAAGTCGAGGCCCTGGGAATGCACTTCATCAGTATTCCCATTGGTGGCGCAGCCGATCTGACCGAGGAAAATGCCCGCCGTCTGGATCGGGCCATGGCCACATCCGAATCCATGCCCATGATTATCCATTGCGCCAGCGGTAACCGCGTGGGTGCCCTGCTCGCCCTGCGCGCGAATCTGATTCAGGGAAAATCCGCGAGCGAAGCGCTGGCGTTCGGCAAGGCTGCCGGACTGACCACGCTGGAGGATGCGGTCAAGCAACGCTTGAAATAGTCGGTCTCAGCGCCTGGAGGATCGGGCCACAATCGGTGTACCGACCTCCAGGTCCAACATGCGGGCGGCTTGCCCCTGGTTCACGGCAATTTCCACCAGACCGCAGGAATTGGCATACCAGAATGCCTCGCCCACCGGAACATCGGCGAATGTCCGGCCCCCCACAAGCCGTCGGCCAGCCACTTCCAACTCGCTGTTGACGGGGAGTGCCTCGGCACGCATGCCGGTCATGGCGTTGCCATAGTGATCGATGTAGATGACGCAGGACCAGTCCGGCGGCCAGTCGGATCCCTCCGGCAGATGCGCGCCCAAGGCTTGCAAGGCAAGCTCCTGGCCCGCTTGCAATCGGGCGGCGGCGGGCGCAAACCAGTCACGACCCTGAAAGCTTAGCGAAAGCGCTTTTTGCGGTGGCGGCAAGGCATGCCAGCTTGGCCGATCGAGCCGCTGGGCGGCGACCGCGAGCAGGCCATTATCCGGCCCAACCAAGCGCAACCCGCTGCCCTCCAGCACCAGACCGCGCCGCGCGGTACCCACGCCGGGATCGACCACCGCCACCACGCAAGCACCGATCGGGAGATAGGGGAGCAAGGCTGCCAACAGGTAAGCGGCAGGGCGGGGTGCAAAGGGCGTGAGATCATGGCACAGGTCCAAGACCATCGCGTCGGGCATCACCCGGTAGATGGCGGCCTTCATCTGGCCGACATAAGGGCCTGCCAGACCGAAATCCGTGAACAGCACCAAGGGTCCGAGGCTGGTCACGGGAATCAGCGCCGCCAGGGCGGGAAAGGGTCAGACGTCCAGGTTGCTGACCAGAAGGGCATTGCGTTCAATGAATTCCCGCCGCGGTTCCACCTGATCGCCCATCAGGGTGGTGAAGATGTCATCCGCCGCCACCAGGTCCTCGACATTGACCCGCAAAAGGCGCCGCGTCTCTGGATCCATGGTGGTTTCCCAGAGCTGATCCGGATTCATTTCCCCCAGGCCCTTGTAGCGCTGGATGGCCAGGCCGCGTCTGGCCTCCTCCATCAGCCACTGCACCGCATCCCGGAAGCGCATCGTCGCCTGGCCACGTTCGCCACGTGCCACACGTGCCTGATCCGTCCACATTCCCCACAGGGTCTGCGCCATCTGGTGCAATGGACGAAACTCCGAGCCTTCCAGCTGTTCCCGGCTCAGGTGATAGGCCTGATCGAGGCCGTGGCGCTTACGGCTCACCACCAAGCCGGAGGCATCACAACGCGCTGCCACATAGAGGTTGGCGCCCGGCGCGGTAGCATTCAGTTTTGCTTCAAAATCCTCAAGCCAGGCTTTCCTGACTGATTCGTCTGCGGCCAGAACCGGCAGCACTGGCGCGACCTCTGACAACACCATCAGCAGATGGGGGTCAAAGGAACGCGACAGGCGGTCAACTGCTGTCTCGGCCGCCTGGTGTGTCGCCACCAGACGCGCCAGGGGCTCGCCATGGATCGCCGGGACATCGGGCGCTGGCCATACGGAAGCGCCGTCCACGGACAGATTGAGAAGATAGGCGTCCAGGGCCGCGTTGTCTTTCAGGTATTGCTCTTGCTTGCCGCGTTTGACCTTGTACAACGGGGGCTGGGCGATATAGACGTGTCCACGCTCCACCAGGGCGAAGGTCTGGCGATAGAAGAAGGTCAGCAACAGCGTGCGGATATGGGATCCGTCGACATCGGCGTCGGTCATGATGATGAT
>JBAUIG010000181.1:0-3517 GCA_049682735.1 Candidatus Macondimonas sp.
GTATGAGATTCAAGGTTTCGCGCAGATCCGCTTGATCGTGGCTTTATGTGAATATCCTATTAAGTTGTCTTGCACACCATTCAGGGTTTCAAGGATACGTTACGCACGGTGCTTCCACAGGTCTTGTCAAAGACGCGCGCGTAATCATGGTGCAGCTTCCGCCATCAACACGCCTCAATTCTCATGGTGAAGTCATGCTTCCGAATGAGCCGCAGTCAGCGGACAGACACAACAGACGTCGCAAGCTCAGCGTAGGCCGTCCGCCGGTCATATCCAACGCTTGTGGCAAGCTGTCCCGGGTGTGCGGGGTCACTTCAGTGACCTGACTCGACCTCACCTCTGGGTGATGACGAACTGTGGCTTTTTTGGCAATGGGTGTCGCCTATATTACTTTCAGCGTCCCTGGCATAGTTCCAGTGCGAACCGACTTGTTCACATATAACCCACACTTTTTCTTGGTGGATTTTGGTGAAGTCGGGTAGATGATACGTAGGCAACCCAAGCTGGTAGCGCCTAATTCTTGTACGCGAGAATCATCAGGAAGAACCGATGAGATATGAAACACCTAAAGCATGGCGCAACTGATGTTGGAGAAGTCCGATAAGCTTGAAACAAAACTTAAGGCGCACTGGGGGGCATAACCTTCCCTCAGGAGTCGCATTGGGCAGCTTCTTGTTCCCGCAGCAATTCCATTTCCTTGTTTTTTTCCTGATCGCTCAGGATCTGATTCTTGCCGTCCGCGCCTTCTCCCATCAGGTACTCGGCTTTTTGGTAACGCGCCAGAAGCTCACGCACCTTCGTGCAGCGCGCTTTCCTAAGCTCCGGATCTTCGGCTGGCGTTGCCTTGTCGTCCGGGGTGAGTGCGACTGGAATCGCGGGAGACTGGCCTGTGGGCGGCGCAGTAATGCCGCTCTTTTGGGAATTTGCGCCCAGCGGACGGTCGCTATAAACGGTATTTCCGGAGGCATCACGGGACTGGTAGATCTCAGCGCCGCTCCAGAGCGGCCAAAGCATTGCGCTGCAACACAAAATCCAACGGATGGCATGCATGTGCCTGTCCTCTCTTTTTTTGCCTGTCTGTTCAAAATAACCGGGAAGATGATGAATTTTTTAGCTCGCATGGCTTTGCAGGAGTCTGTTTGCCCATAGATCCAAGGCATCTGATTGCCATGGCAGCCAAGGATCGACCCGGTCAGGCTCCCTGAACCAGATATCGGCGGGCTCCTGTTGATGCTTGAGGCGCAGGGATATGCGGGCACATCCTGGGAATGCGGTATAAATCGGCGGTTCAGGTCATTTTGGGCAAAAAAGCCCTGGAATCTCAGTGATTCCAGGGCTTGATGAGAGCCGTCAGGACAGGGTCAGAGGTTGTAGCCGCGCTCGTCATGCAGGGCGATGTCGAGACCTTCGGTTTCTTCTTCTTCGCTCACGCGCAGACCCACCAGCACGTCGATCACCTTGAGGATGATGAAACTCATCACGCCGGCATAAATTACGGTGAATAGAGCGCCCTTGATCTGGATCCAGAGTTGGGCGCCGATGGTCACGCCTTCGGCCAGACCACTGCCGCCGAAGGAGACGTCTGCGAACAGGCCGGTCAGGATGGCGCCAACCAGTCCACCGACGGCATGCACCCCGAAAACGTCGAGAGAATCATCGTAACCAGCAGCCCGCTTGAGCTTGGTGGAGGCCAGGAAGCACAGTACCCCGGCAATGATGCCGAGCAGCAATGCGCCCATGGGCCCACAGGTGCCGGAAGCCGGCGTGACAGCGACCAGGCCGGCTACGGCGCCAGAGGCGATGCCCAGCACGGAAGGTTTGCCATGGCTCAGCCACTCGGCAAACATCCAGGTCAATGCGGCAGCGGCGGTAGCAACCTGCGTGGTCAGCATGGCCATGCCCGCTGAACCGTCGGCAGCCACGGCGGAACCGGCATTGAAGCCGAACCAGCCCACCCACAGCATGGAAGCGCCGATCAGGGTATAGGTCAGGTTATGCGGTGGCATGGCAGTGGTGGGAAAGCCCTTGCGCTTGCCCAGGACCAGGCAGGCCACTAAACCCGCAATGCCCGCATTGATGTGGACCACCGTGCCGCCCGCGAAGTCGAGCACGCCCCAGTCCCACATCAGCCCACCATCGCCGCCCCACACCATGTGGGCGATGGGCAGGTAGACCACAGTCAGCCAGATCGTGGTGAACAGCAGCAGGGCGGAGAACTTCATGCGTTCTGCAAAAGCGCCCACGATCAGCGCCGGGGTGATGATGGCGAAAGTCATCTGGAAGGTGACAAAGACCGATTCTGGGATGGTTCCAACCAAGCCATCGCGTGTCAACCCGGACATGAAGGCCTTGGACAGGCCGCCTACAAAGGAGTTGAAATTGACGACCCCTTGCTCCATGCCGGTGGCATCGAAGGCCAGCGAGTAGCCATATACGACCCACAACACGGATACCAGTGCGGTGATGGCAAAACACTGCATCAAGACGGACAGCACGTTCTTGGAGCGCACCATGCCGCTATAGAATAGCGCCAGGCCAGGGATGGTCATGAACAAGACCAGCGCGGTTGCGGTCAGCATCCAAGCGGTGTTGCCAGCGTCGAGGGTGGGGGTTGGGTCGGCCTCTTGGGCGCCTACAGCCAACGGGAGCATGGAAAATCCCGCAAGGGACAAAGCCCTGAGCAAGGGGAAGCGATGGTGATTCATGTTTACTCCTGGAGCGGTTTTGAAGGGATATCATCCCCGGCCCTGCCCTAGAGTGCGTTGTCTCCCGATTCACCGGTGCGGATGCGGACCACTTGTTCCAATTCCATCACAAAGATCTTGCCATCGCCGATTTTTCCGGTATTGGCGGCTTTGGTGATGGCATCGATCACCTGATCCACCAATGCATCACTCACGGCAATTTCGAGCTTGGCCTTCGGCAGAAAATCGACCACATACTCGGCGCCCCGATACAGTTCCGTATGGCCTTTCTGGCGCCCGAAGCCTTTGACTTCGGTTACCGTCATGCCCTGGATGCCCATGTCCGACAAGGCTTGGCGGACATCATCCAGTCGGAACGGTTTGATGATGGCGGTCACCAGTTTCATGGATATCGATCTCCTGCGAGAGGTGGTTTTGGGCTGAGTGGTCAGCCAGTCTAGCACCGCAACGCGGATCGGAAACATCAAACGCACTCAGTCAGTGCCGGTTGGATCTTGAAACGCATCACCCCGGTGGTGCGAGGCAAAATCCGGGCTGGCAAGCCAAGTGAATTGTGTTGTTCAGATGGCGTCACCTCCCGATTCGCCGGTGCGGATGCGGATTACCTGCTCCAGGTCGAAGACGAAGACCTTGCCGTCGCCGATTTTTCCGGTATTGGCGGCTTTGCTGATGGCTTCGATAACAGAATCGGCCATGGCGGCAGTCACGGCCACTTCAATCTTTACTTTTGGAAGAAAATCAACAACATATTCGGCACCACGGTACAATTCCGTATGGCCTTTCTGACGCCCGAAGCCTTTGACCTCGGTAAC
>JBAUIG010000182.1:0-10094 GCA_049682735.1 Candidatus Macondimonas sp.
CAATGTGCTTAAGGAAGAATTGCCCGAAGAGCGCAGGAGCCGCTTCCTACCCTTTGTACTTGGGGCAGCGGGCTACAGTGTTCTCCTGCTTCTTTAGCCGGGATGTGGCGACCGCAAAAAACAACAACCGTTCTTCACGACTGCAACCGACGCCAGCCCTTTGTTTCGCGCTGGCAAAAGACAAATTTACACGATCATTTGACTATACGGAACTGTTCCGGAATTGTGCCACAGCCCTACTTGGTGCTCATGCAAGAGTGGCGACGGAGTATGCAAGTGATCGTTCAAAGAAGAGTTTTGATCGAAAGGTTGCCCGATCCTGCACAAACGAACCCGGTAAGGGGGCGTACCGGATATGCGGAAATCTTACATGTTTAAACGCGGAAGATTTCCGCATACTCGATGTTATGCATCGTAGACATTGGAGGATATAGCCATGCTCAACGACCAGAGAAATAGAACATTCCCAACGTCGGCTGGCATTTTCTTCGGACTTGGACTGGGCGGCTTTTTTGACGGCATCGTTCTGCATCAGATACTTCAATGGCATCATATGCTGACGAGTGCTGGGTACCCGATTACTACCGTGGATAATTTGAAAATTAATACGCTATGGGACGGTATCTTTCATGCCAGTACCTACATCTTTGTGGTGCTTGGATTGATCTTACTCTGGAGAACCTCTCATCGTTCGCACCTGTGGTGGTCCGCAAGACTCCTAGTCGGTACGGTGTTGATGGGCTTTGGCATCTTTAACCTGGTTGAGGGAGTTGTCGATCATCATATTCTCGGCATTCATCACGTTAATGAAACTGTCCCAGCGTCTCAGTGGATCTTTTGGGATATCGGATTCCTCCTGTGGGGGTTTGTAATGCTTGTCAGTGGCTGGATTCTGTATAGGTCTGGTAAGCGAAAATCTCCTCCCGGTGCAGTTAGCCCCTAATGACGACCTTAGCCAGCTGCTTTGCGTTGGCTTCTGTGTTTTCAGGTCGCCGGCTGGAGCCGAGAGATACAGGAGACATTCAGGTGCGTGTCTTTAAAGAAGCTGGTGGGCAGGAGTGGCAGGTCGCAACTGATTACACGCTCAAGTATATGAAGCTTTCCGACAATGACTGCGCACGTGGCTCTGAAGCTGCTTAAGGGTTTTGGCCAGTAAGCTATGGTTTGATCGATTTGGACTCAGACCCCTGCTGCGTACCTTCCGCGAAAAGGCCAAGGCCATCCCAGAGCACAACAGAGCCTTAGGCATTGAGCCGCCCCAGGACGAAAATGAAAGTGTCGCCACCCTGATGATGGCGAATATCCTCGAAGAATCGTCGATGGCCAACCATGGGATGCAGTCTAGATTTCATAGCTCAGAGCCCAACAAGTCTGTCGAGCGGATGGATGGTTCGCGCTGCGGGAAGACCGCCAGCTCGCCCACATCCGGCCTGGCGAGGTGAGCGTGTTCTGCGCTCCACGACCCGGTGGAGTACGCGCGCTGGCGCACTGCGTCCCTGCGGCTCTCGAGCGCGTCCAGCTGGCCGCGAGCTGATCAAGAGCAGACGTGCCGCCGTGGATATCGCGACCCAGCCAAAGGCCATCATTCTTTATCCTTCATCTTCGCCCGTCGCGAATAATCCTCGCGCGTCAGTGCCTTGTTGATTCCGAACGCGGCTTTTGCCCCTTCCGCCGCGGCCACGATCACCAGATGCACGTCTTTGATGGCGTTGCCGGCGGCATACACGCCGGGCACATCGGTGGCTTGATAGCGGCGGCACGTAATGCCACCACACTGCGTGAACGTGCAGCCCAGCGCCTGGGCGATGCGCGACTGCTGGAAGGTGGGCGTCGAGAAGAACAGGGCGCGGCGCGCAATTCGCCGGCCGCTGCGGGTGATCACGTGCGTAAGCTGGGTACCTTCGCCCTCCAGCCGCACGAGTGGGTCGTCCACGATTTCAATGCCGTTGAGGCGCATCTGGCGGCGCTGCGCCGCATTGATCTGCGCGATATCGTCCGTGAACACGAGCAGGTCTCTCGACCAGCAGGTGAGCGCCCGCGCGATCTCGACCGCGTGCTGGCCCTGGCCATACACGGCAAGCGGCTGGCCCCGCAGCTCGAAGCCGTCACAGTAGGGGCAGTGGTGCACGCTCTTGCCGTAGAACCGCTGCAAGCCCTCGATGGCCGGCAGCTCGTCCACGACGCCGGTCGCAAGGAGGAGCTTGCGCCCGCTCGCGTAGCGGCCGTCCGCCAGGATGGCAGTGAATTCCGACCCGCGCTTTTCGACCCGCTCGACATACCCGTCCCAGCGGTGAATGCCCGGGTACTGCGCCAGCTCGCGCCAGCATGCCACGAGGAAATCCTGCGGGCTGATGCCGTCGTGGCCCAGGTAGCCGTGCATCACCTGTGTCGGTGCATTGCGCGGATGACCGGCGTCGACGACCAGCACATTGCGGCAACACCGGCCGAGGATCAGGGCGGCGCTGCGCCCTGCCGGCCCCCCACCGATGATGAGTACATCGAAGGATGCGTCCGCCACGTCAGCTCCTCATATTGGCTTGCCCCGCAGGCGGCGGGTCGATCATGGCGTGGTGCGAGCGGCGCGGATATGGACCGCTGACCACAGAACCGGCCAAGTCGAAGCGGTCGGTGCAGGCGACCACTTTCCCGGTGAAGTCGATCTTGTCATCGAGGTAGAAGCCCCATTCGCGCTGGCTGGCATCAGGCATTGACCCGGTCCTGTTCGATGGAGGGGCGCAGCTCCGGCCGCAGGGCCTTTACGGTGACCTGCTCGACAGCCGGGTCACGCCGAAGCAGGCCTGTAGATTCAAGCTCCCCGGCAATATTACATCTACCCTGTGGCGAGCAACTCAAATGCAATGGAACCCCCAGAAAATCCTGGATGTCGGCAAAGTCGTTTGTACAGTTGATTGGGTTGCTACCGATTTAAATCGAGATGAAAAAAGACGCGGTTGCTTCAAGTCAATTCACGCAGTTTTTCAGGTGAATTCAAGCTGATCTTTTCGCTATGGCGCGACGACGCCTGGAATTAACAGAAGAAAGATCAAGCAGATGAAGCGCCATCCTCGGGTGCGGACACGGCCGGCTTCCACTGCAGGCCGAGCCGGGTCATCAGCCCCTGCGCGTCGAATGGCGCCCGCACTTTCACATCATTGTCGAAATAGCAGTAGATGTCCCGGACCTTGGCCGCTGGCGCCGGTCCCGAGCCTGCACGCGCAGCATCGGCAGGCTCGCCGCCATCCGCCCAAGCGCGGATGCGCTCCGCCCAGCGATCCAGGGCCGTATCGGTGTAACCGCTGGCGTAGAGCGTTTCATCGCCGTGCAGGCGCAGGTACATGAAGTCGGCCGTGACATCCTCCAGATACGGCCAGCGGCCGGCAGTATCGGCTACTACCACTGCTACCCCATATCGCCGCGCGAGTTCGATGAATTCCGGACAGGCAAAGCTGTTGTGCCGGATCTCGATCACGTGGCGCATGCGGCGCTTGCCGTGGGCCTTGAGGGATGGCGGTTCACCCATGCGAGTCATGCGCTCATCGTGCTTTTTGGCGAGCGTTGCCGCAGCCTGTGTGTCGTGCGGCAAGCCGGCCAGGAAGGCCTCGAACAAGGCGGCATCAAACTTCAGGCTGGGCGGAAATTGCCAGAGGATGGGCCCAAGCTTCTCCCGCAGCTCGAACAGACCAGAGGCAAAGAAGTTGGCCGATGCCGCCGTCGCCTCGCGCAGACGCAGGATGTGCGTGATGTAGCGCGAGGCCTTCACCGCGAAAACGAAGCCCGGCGGGGTCTGCGCATACCATTGTGCGTAGCGCGATGGCCGCTGCAGGCTGTAGAACGAACCGTTGAGCTCCAGGCTCGGCAGTCGGCTCGCCACGTAGGACAGCTCGGCCCGCTGCGGCAGCTCTTCCGGATAGAACACACCGCGCCAGGGTGGATAGCGCCAGCCGGAGATGCCGATGTAAATCGATGCACTGTCCATTTGCCGTCCGTCTGTTCGATTCAATGCCATCGCTCTGGGTCATCGTCCGGCGCCGCCCGGCAATTCCCATTCATTGACCTCGCCCGCCCATCGATCCTTGGCGATTCCTAGCCGGGCGTCCGGACCATGTTCTTGTCACTCACATAGGCGCGGATGATCTTCGTTCAGCCTTGTGGTGAGGTCCTGTGGCTTGGGCTCAGTATGCCCTGCCTTCGAGGCATCAGAGCATTTCGGTGCTGCGAGCAGACACGCGACGCCCTTGACGGCGCGTTGCGTCTGATCGACTCACTCGGCGTATTGCCGGCGCCCATGCTGGCCGTTTTCCATATCTGGTTCGTGGTGCACTGTGACCCAGGCTGGCGCATGGTCATCGCTGCGCGGCTGGCCACGCCTTGCGCGCCGCGCTGGTCGAGCGCATGGCGGTCAACGAGCTGGCGGCGCCGACGCATGCAGCCACAAGCTCATCCTGCACGATGCGCAGGTGCTGGACCGCCTGCATCTTGAACGATGCCATGAAGCGCCCTCACCGGCCAGCCGTCCGCTGGGCATGGACACGCCCCAAGAACTGCGCGCCGCCTGACGGCTTGCATTAGACAGGCGGTGCTGGCCCGGCACCGAGGGCGCTGACCCGGCCAGCCTCGAGGTTCAGCACTGCATGACCCCACAGGTGCGGTACTGCTACGCCGACCAGCCGGTGGAAGAGGTGGCCGCGAACATGGCCGAACAGCAGATGCGCTGCCTGCCGGTCTTGGACCGCCACAAGCGGCTGGTGGGCATCATCGCCCTGGCCGACATCAGCACCGCATACCTCCGAAACGTGCCGCCAAGACCCTGCGCAACATCAGCTCGGAAACGCACATCTAGCGCACGATCGCGGATCCGTCGCTACGTGCACGGCCCAAGCCGACTCACCTCCATGCACCGGTCCAGCTATCGGCGCCGGCCGGGACACATCGCCAGAGGGAGCGCCCCCGCCGCTTCACCAGCGTTTATAGGGCAGAAACTTGCCGGACATCGTGATCTGCACGCGATCGCCCTTGGGGTCCTCGACCCTGTCGATGTCCATCGTGAAGTCGATGGCGCTCATGATGCCGTCGCCGAACTTCTCCTGGACGATGAGCTTGATCGCCTCGCCGTAGACCAGGCTGATCTCCTTGAAGCGGTAGACCAGCGGGTCGTTCATCAGCGCCTCACCGCGCTGGCCCTTGACGGGGTATTCGGTGAGCGCTCGGGCGGTGGCATCGTCCAGATCCAGAACAGCCGCGAGCCTTTGCGCCTGCTCCCCGGTCAGGCTGTGCTCGCCGAGACAGGCGGCGCAGAGGAATACCGGCGCGCAGCCAACCTGCGCGGCGATCTGCTCCCAGTCGAGGCCCTTGGCTACCTTGGCCGCGAGCACGGCCTCACGCATCTCGCTCTTGGTCATCGTCAACCTCCGTAATCGGCATGGAAAACGCCTTGTATGGGACGATGACGAGGGTGATGCGAAGAGCGTGCCAGGACCGGCATCGCCGAAGGCGGCCGCTTTCGGGGTGGGGCGGTGTCGCCATGCCCCCTGCGGGTGCGAGGCGACCCGGGATTGTGCGGGCTAGAGCCTGCCCACGAACTGGGATATCGCCAGGGCGATCGCGAGAATCATCGACACCCCCTGCCAGAAGCGCACAGGGTCGCGCTCGATCAGCGGCGGGCGGGTGGCGTTCAGGAATTCCCTGGGCGGATGGCGCAGGTCATGGAGGAACTCGCAAATGTCCTCGTAGCGCTTGCCCGGGTCGGGGTGCACGGCCTTGCGCAGAACGCCGTCGAGCCAGGGCGGGAGGTCGCGGTTGTGGGGCAGGGCGCGGGCGTATTTCAGTCGGCGGCGGTCGGTGGTGGTGCGAACCTTGGCCGCCTGGGTGCCGTAGGGCAGTCGCCCGGTCAGCATCTGGTAGGTGATCACCCCCAGGGAGAAGATATCTGAGCGCTCCGAGGCGCTCTCGCCGAGCAAGCACTCGGGCGCGGCATATTGCACCGTGCCAAGCGGAAAGCCGTCGTCGCCCGCGCCGACCTCGGCGATCCCGGCCACCCGCACTGCACCGAAGTCAATGATACGCGCGGTGCCGGTTCGGTCGATCAGCACGTTGTCCGGGCGCAGGTCCTGGTGGACCATCTCCTGGCGGTGGAAGGCGCGCAGGCCTTTGCCGATCTGCTCGACGATATCGCGCGCGGTCTCGAGGTCGGGCCTCGGGTGGTCGATCATCCACTGGCTCAACGTCCGCCCCTCTATGAACTCCGTCACCACATACAGGCCGCTTTGCGGCCGGCGCCGCGGCTGCGCCTTGACCACGTGCGGGCTGCTCAGCCGCCGGGCGATCCATTCCTCCATCAGGAAGCGCTCCAGCCGCATCGCATCCTCCCGCAGCTCGCTCGCCGGGGTCTTGAGTGCCACCCGCTCGCCGGTCTCCCGGTCCACCGCCAGGTAGACGTGGCTGCGCGGGCTGGTGTGCAGCTTGCGGACGATCTCGTAGCCGTCCAGCACGCTGCGCGCCTCCAGCTCGGGCGGGAATGGCAGTTCGGGCAGGCGCCGACGCAGGTCGTCGACATCGGCTGAGGGCAGGCGGTCGACGCGTACGATCTGCGCCGGGTGGTCATCGGCGCTCCCCCGGGCGGCAGCCTCGGCCACGAGCGCCTGGGCGGCGGCGTCTAGATCGTCCGCGTGCCGGTGGAGGAACTCGGCCATGAGCGCCGGGGGGACATGCTCGTAGACGCCGTCGGTCACGAGCACAAAGGTGTCCCCCTCCTCGAGCGCGAGACTCTGGTAATCGATCTCCACCAGCGCGTTCGCGCCCAGGGCGCGGCTCAGGTAGCTCTCTCCACGCGACAGCCACAGCCGGTGGTCCTCGGTGAGTTGCTCCAGGGCGTGGCCGTGCAGGCGATAGATGCGCGAGTCGCCGACGTGAAAGAGGTGCGCCGTGGCCGACTTGATCACCATCGCGCTGAGGGTGCACACATAGCCGCGGTCGGCATCGAAGCAGCGCGGGTTGCGCATGGTCTGCGCGTGCAGCCAGGAGTTGGTGGCCATCAGCACGCGCCGCGCCGATGTCTTCACCGACCATGCCTGCGAGGTGCAGTAATAGTCCTCCAGGAAGGCCCGCACCGCCATCTCGCTGGCGATATGGCTCACCTCGCTGGAGCCGATGCCGTCGGCCAGCGCGACGGCGACACCCTTGGCGCTCAGCAATGGCTCCTGCGGCAGGCAGGCTCCGTGAAAGTCCTGATTGATCGGCTTGCGGCCTTTGTGCGAATGCTGGCCCACCGACACCGTCAGGCGCGCCGGCCCGCGTTCAGCCCGCGCGGCCGGCGGCGGTGATGTGTTCGCTGCGGTCACCGTCCCCGCCCCGGCATGGCGCCGTTACGCAGCCGCCCGCACCTCGACCCGTCGCTTGGGCTGGGTGCGCACGTGCGTGGTATAGAGCGTCAGGCCGGTCAGGGAGATGCCGCCGACCAGGTTGCCCAGCACGGTCGGAATCTCGTTCCAGAAGAAGTAGTCGGCGATGGTGAACTCCCCGCCGAGCATCAGGCCGAGCGGGAACAGGAACATGTTCACCACGGAATGCTCGAAACCGAGGAAGAAGAACACCATGATCGGCATCCACATGGCGATCACCTTGCCCGGCACCGAGGTCGAGATCATCGCCCCGACCACCCCAAGCGAAACCATCCAGTTGCAGAGCGCGCCGCGGATGAAGAGCGTCACCCAGCCCCCCAACCCGTGCTCGGCATAGCCCACCGTGCGGCTCTCACCGATGGTGGCCACCACCTGGCCCACCTCGTTCACCGGCGTGGTGAAGCCGTAGGTGAAGTTCACCGCCATCAGCGCGGCCACGGTCAAGGCGCCGAGAAAATTTCCGACGAAGACCTTGCCCCAGTTGGCGAGGATGGCGCCGATGGTCACCCCTTGGCGCCGGTCCAGCCACGCCAGCGGCGTGAGCATGAACACCCCGGTCAGGAGGTCGAAGCCCATCAGGTACAGCATGCAAAACCCGACCGGGAACAGCGCGGCACCTACGATGGGATGACCCGTCTGCACGTTGATGGTGACCGAGAACACCACTGCGAGCGCCAGGATCGCGCCGGCCATGTAGCCCCGGATGATGACATCCCGTGTGCCCATGAAGATCTTGGACTCACCGGCATCCACCATCTTCACCACGAATTCAGCAGGTTGCAGATACGACATGGACTTCCTCGCTTCGCTGTGCAGTGACTTCGGCCGACGCCGCTGCGGATGAATCCCTCGGGACCGCACCGCATCGACGTCGGCGACATGAAGGGGACAATGCAGAATTCATACCAAGGTCCCATGCGGCCTACCTACGCCCGCCGTCGCGGGCCGGGGCGCTTCGCATGACCAGTCCCAAGAGGTCGGCATGACCGGCGTGCGGGTGGCCCGTCATCTGCACCGCCTCAAAATGGGGCATAAGGCTTGAAGCGCTCGCTTTGCGCTCCTTGAAAATCTTTGAGAAAAGGTCTGCGCTTTCCAGAAGCATGGAACCGATGTGACGGTATCAATTGGACGATCTGCGCACGAGGAGCTCGAACCGATCCAGTCGTGCCGCGATGGCCTGCCCCGGGCTTGCCTCAGGGGAAGCATGTGGCTGAAGACCGATGGCTATCCGATGCGACTGACTGGAATTACTCCATGCTGATGGGGGTTCCCCATATCACGCCGTGTCCGCCTCGCGCTGCCGAACGTCGCACTTCACCTCATCCCATGCGGCAACAACCGCCAAGCTTGGCTCTGCCGATGAGGATTCCTCTTGTATCTGGACTGGGTTGAGTGCGCATGCGGAGGCTTACCAGGGAGAAACACGTGAACGGTCAAATTGGTAACCACCGCTGGCCATAGCGGAGGGAGACATTCCCAGCCAGAGCACGGGTGAGTGCCGAGCAATGGCGAGTCATGAGACCGTCTGCATCCTCAACTGCAGCGATAGCGATGCGCAGGTGAAGATCACCATCTTCTTCGCCGACCGCGGGCCGGCAGGGCCGTATGAGGTCCCGGCGCGGCGTACCCGGCACGTGCGATTCAACGATCTTCAGGACCCGGCGCCGATTCCCCGGGATACGGACTACACCAGCCTGATCGAGTCAGCCGTGCCATTGTCTGTCAGCACGCCCGGCTGGACTCGCGGCAAGCGGCTTTGGGTTTGCTCAACCATCGCCTGCAAAGCGGAATGAGGCGGGACGCCTTTCTCAAAAACCAGTGAGCCTGGGCGCGCATTGCCGGATGGTTGCGTCCGTCTCAGTTTGCTGGGGCCCCGCCCACGAACTTTGCGCCGAATTGCCGCCCTAAACCACACAGCCGGTAACAAACCGGACAAGTGGAGCAGGACATGGTCCGATTGCTGAAAGGGATGGCGGCATTCGTGCTGGCCTTGATGGCCGTTCTGGGCGCGATCGTGGTGGCGTTCGAGTTGCTGGGCTGGAATGTATTGCGCGGGCCAGTATCCCAGATCGTCACGGCAACCACGGGGCGAGCGTTTTCGATTCAGGGCGACCTCGATGTTGATCTGGGGCTCACGCCCCGCATCAGCGCAGACAAGGTGCAGCTTGCCAATCCGTCCTGGGTGGATGTTGATCAGCCCATGTTGCGTGTGCGGCGCGTGGAAATAGATGTGCATCTGCCCGACCTGTTGCGCGGGCGAGTGGTGTTGCCGCGTGTGCTGCTGGATCACCCGGAAACCGCCTTGGTGCGGCGGGCGGATGGCGAGGCCAGTTGGGATTTCGGCGGTGAGGACAAATCCGGCGACACGACCCTGCCACGCATCCGTGAGCTGGTGGTCACCGAGGGACGCTTACGCCTGGATGACGCCGTGCGCAAAATCGAACTGCGCGCCGGAGTCAGTTCCACCAATCGCCTTGATGCCCCGCTCGCCGAGCAACTGCGCGTGGAAGCCGATGGACGCTACAACCGCCAGCCGTTCCATCTTGTCGCCAACGGCGGGTCGCTGTTCAACCTTTTGCAGAACGACACCCGCTATCCGGTGGCGCTCGACGTGCACGCCGGTGAAACACACCTCACCCTGGACGGCATGGTCGGCACTGGGGCCGAAGGCCAGACGCTCGACGCGCGCCTGAACAT
>JBAUIG010000183.1:0-1803 GCA_049682735.1 Candidatus Macondimonas sp.
ATTCCATTAATGCCATGCGCGGCGTCGCATTGAAAAGGCCGTCCACCTGCAAATCGACCACCCGAAAGCGCGCCGCACCCAAGGCTTGCTGGGTGATTTCCGCCCGATGGCGAAAGGCAGCGATGGCTTCTTTCACCAAGACATCCTCAACCTCCAGGCGGCGCTTTGGGGAAACTTCGAAGCCCATCCCCTGGACCACCAGTCCACTGGTCTGAAGTTCCCCGATCAATGCGCTCAGGCGGGCGAAATCCGCGCCTTCCAGTAAAAGCCGGGCTTGAGCACGCCAGCCGGTGAGGCGTCCACCCTCATCGTTTTCCGGCAGGGTTTGATAACCCTGGCTTTGCAGACGCACCTCGGGAAAAGCGCGCGCCTTGGCCAAGGCCTGCTGGACCTGGCGATTCACAGCCTGTCCGAGACGCGCCGGATCGCGATCCTGAATCTCCAGCGCCAGCACGGCGTGCATCCAGTCGTTCGCGACTTCCTGGCGCGCCTCGCTGCCCAGTGACACCAGGTTGTAGTTCAGATCTTCCGCCCAGGCCGGCCTCAGCAACAGTCCGAACATCACGCTTGCCGCGAGCTTCCGGAACCCGGACCATTCCCGCCAAGCCTTCATGTGTGAAGAGTTAACCGGCATCGGAAGCCTCCTCGATTTCAACCCGCTTGACCTGTTCCCACAGCATCTCCATACGCGCCAGATGACCGGGCTCCGGCTGCAAGCCATCAGCGGCCAACTGCTGCTCCACCCAGGTGAAGCGCCTCACGAACTTGGCATTGGCCCGACGCAACGCCGTTTCCGCATCCAGATCCAGGAAGCGCGCCAGCTGGGCCGCGGCAAACAGCACATCCCCCAATTCCTCTTCCACCCGCGCCGCCGTCTCACCCGCAGCCAGCGCATCCTCGACTTCGACCAGTTCCTCCCGCACCTTGGCCAGGACATCGCCGGCCGCGCGCCAGTCAAACCCGACCCGTGCCGCGCGACGCCCCAACTTGTCCGCGCGGGCCAACGCTGGCAGGGCAATGGGCACGTCCGCCAGCACGCCGGCGGCTTTTCCGGCCGCCTGTCGCTCGCTGGCCTTGATGGCATCCCAGCGCGCCGGGTCATGCCCCAGGCCAGCATCCTCGAATACGTGCGGGTGTCGCCGGATCAGCTTTTCCGTGATGCCCGCTGCTACCGCCGAAAAGTCGAACCAACCTTGTTCTTCCGCGACCCGGCTGTGAAACACCACCTGGAACAGCAAATCCCCCAGTTCATCCCGCAATGCAGCGGGATCAAGCGTCTTCTGCTCCAGAACCTCGACGACCTCGTAGCTTTCTTCCAGCAGATAGGGGATCAGGGAGCGGGAATTCTGGGCCCGATCCCACGGGCAACCCGTTTCCGGGTCGCGCAATTGCGCCATCACCCGCAACAGTTCATTCATCATCAGCCACCTCGGGCAAGGCTGGAGCAAGCTTGTCCAGCAGATTGACGATCATCGCCGCCGTGGCGCCCCAGATGTTCCATGGCCCATAGAGAATGGCGTGATAGACCAGTTCCCGACCCTGCACCTGGGCCACTCGTCGCTGGTGATTTGCCGGATCCATCAGGAACGCCAGAGGCACCTGAAAAACCTCGGACACTTCCCGTGGGTCAGGCTGCAAGATGAGATCGGCGGGCAGGAAACCCACCACGGGCGTGACGCAAAATCCGCTCACGGTGACATGGGGATCCAGATAACCCACCACCTCAACCTGATCCGGCGGCAGGCCCAGCTCCTCCTGGCTTTCCCGAAGCGCCGTCTGGGCCGCATCGACATCCATCGGCTC
>JBAUIG010000184.1:0-13222 GCA_049682735.1 Candidatus Macondimonas sp.
GCGAGGTGTTGACCGCGCAGGCGCCAAAGGAAATCGCCGAGGTGGAGGCGGTCATGCGCTCATGAGTGTGCACAGGCTGCACGGCACGGCCGAGGTGGATCATGACGTGATCCTGGTGGGCGCAGGCCTGGTGGGGGCGGCCTTGACCCTGGCCCTGGCGCCCCTGTCGCTGCGCATTGCCCTGGTGGAGGCCCAGCCGCTGGAGCGCATGGAGCAGCCCGGCTATGACGAGCGCAGCACGGCGCTGTCCTATGCCTCCGTGCGCATTCTCGAATCCCTGGGGGTGTGGGGGATGCTGGCGGATCATGCCAGTCCCATCCGTCACATTCATGTGTCTCAGCAGGGTGCATTCGGAATCAGCCGCTTCGATGCCCGCGATGCAAGCGTGGATGCGCTGGGGCAGGTGGTTCCCAATCACCGGCTGATCGCGGCACTGCTGGAGCGCTTGCCGCAGCAGCCCGGCCTGACCCTGCACGCGCCTGCCCGGATGACTGCGGTGAGCCAGGATGGGGCGCGCATGCGGGTGCGCCTGGAAGGCCCCGAGGGGTCAATGGATCTGAGTAGTCGCTTGCTGGTGGCGGCTGATGGAACTGAATCGCCCGTGCGGGCCCTGCTGGGTATCGGCGTGACGCGGCGGGATTACGGACAAAGCGCCATCATCGCCAATGTGACCCCGGGATTGCCCCACGAAGGGCGGGCTTTCGAGCGCTTCACTCCCGAGGGTCCCGTCGCCCTGCTGCCGCTGGGCGAGCGCTGCGCCCTGGTCTGGACCGTGCCGTCGCGCGCCCAGGAATGGGCGCTGGGGCTGCCGGAAGGACGCTTTCTGGATGAACTGGAGGCCCGTTTCGGTCGTCGTCTGGGACGTTTCCAGCGGGTAGGGCGTCGCCAGGCCTATCCCCTGAGTCTGGTGCGTGCCCGGCGCATGGTGGAGGGCCGCGCCGTGCTGTTGGGCAATGCCGCGCATGCCATCCATCCGGTGGCGGGGCTGGGGTTCAATCTGGCGCTGCGGGAGGCGGCAATCCTGGCGGAGGTGCTGGCCCAGGGCCACGATCCGGGTGATCGGGACGTGCTGGAGCGCTTCGAGCAGCGGGTGCAGACCTATCAGGATCGGCTCATTGCCTTTTCCGACCGGCTGCCGCGGCTGTTCGGACAGCGTTTTCCCGGCTTCAGCCATGCCCGCAGTCTGGGCCTGCTGGGTCTTGATCTGTTGCCGGGCGCCAAGACCGGATTTGTCCTGCACGCCATGGGTCTGGATGGCGCCATGCCGGCCCTGGCCCGGCAAATGGGCCCTGACACACGGATGGGAATTGGCCCATGACGCATGCCTCCTCCGAACGCTGTGATGTCGCCATTGTCGGTGGGGGCTTGGTGGGCACCCCGCTGGCCTGCGCCCTGGCTGAGCTGGGATTGTCCGTGGCACTGGTGGAGGCCGCCCTGCCGCCACCCCTGGCGCCGGAGGCTCCTCTGGACATTCGGGTTTCCGCCATTGCGCCGGCCAGTGAGGCCTGGCTGCGCGCCTTGGGTGTCTGGCAACGCATGCCGGAGACGCGCCTGTGCGCTTATCGGCGCATGCACGTCTGGGACCGGGGCGGGGCGATCGATTTCGATGCCGCCACGGTACCGGCCGAGCGGCTGGGCACCATCGTGGAGAATCGCCTGATCCAGCAGGCGGCCCTGGATGCGCTGGGCGAGCATCCCCGGATTCGTTGCTATGCCCCGCTGCGGGCCAAGGCCCTGGGTTGGAGCGGGGAGCGGGCGCGCTTGACGCTGGCGGATGGGACGCTGCTGGAGGCGAGCTTGGTAGTGGGCGCGGATGGGGCCGATTCGGGAATCCGCGCCTTGGCGGGCATTCCCAGCTTCGGCCACGACTACGACCAATGGGCCATCATGACCCAGGTGCAGACCGAGCGGCTGCACGACCACACCGCGTGGCAGCGCTTCCTGCCGGATGGTCCTCTGGCCTTCCTGCCGTTGGCGGATGGCCGCTGCGCCATCGTCTGGTCCTGCACCACGGCCATCGCCCGCGCTTACATGGACCTGCCTGATGAGGCATTCCTGCGAGCGTTGACCGATGGCAGCGAGGGTCTGCTTGGAACGGTCCTCGCCTGCGGGCCGCGGGTCAGTTTTCCGCTGCGGCTGGTCCATGCGGTGCGCTATGTGGGGGAGCGCGTGGTGCTGGTGGGGGATGCGGCGCATCTGGTCCATCCCCTGGCGGGGCAGGGGGTGAACCTGGGGTATCAGGATGCCATGGCCCTGGTGACGGCCATTCGTCAGGGACGCGCGCAGGGACGCGATGCGGGAGAGCCCTGGGTCCTGGGTCGCTATCAGCGCCTGCGTCGCGCGCACAATCTGCTTACAGCCGGTTCGATGGATGGCTTCAAATACCTGTTCGGAAACGTCAACCCGGTCCTTTCGGGTTTGCGCAACTTCGGCCTCGCCGGCGTGGATCGGCTGGGGCTGGTCAAGCGCGCTATCATGCGCCAAGCCATGGGACTGGATCTGGATGTGCCAGAGGCCGGCAAAGAAGGCTGAACCCGACGCCGTTTTGTTGCGGTAGTATGCACCGCTGGCCAGTCAGCTCGGCCGGTCTTTTTAGCCAGGAGGCTGCGTGAACCAGCGTACCGTCCTTTATGACAGCCATGTGGCGGCGGGGGGGCGGATGGTGCCCTTTTCCGGTTGGGACATGCCCTTGCATTATGGCTCCCAGTTACAGGAACACCACCGCGTGCGGGCCGAAGTGGGGATGTTCGACGTCTCCCACATGACGGTCATCGACTTGGTCGGTCCCGGGTCACGGGCCTTCCTGCGACGCCTGCTGGCGAACGATGTGGCCCGGCTCAGCGCGCCTGGCAGCGCCCTCTATGGCTGCATGCTGAACCATGAAGGCGGGATTCTCGACGACCTCATCGTCTATCTCCGCGGCGAGGAGCACTTCCGTCTGGTAGTCAATGCCGCCACGCGCGACAGCGATCTGTCCTGGATGCGGGCGCGGCTGGCGGAAATGCCGGATGCGGCGCAACTGACGCATCGTCCTGATCTGGCAATGCTGGCGGTACAAGGCCCCATGGCCGAACTCGCCCTGGCAAAGGTGTTTTCTGCTGAGACAATGTCCGCCGTGCATGCGCTGTCTGCGTTCCAGTTCATCGAGCGACCGGAAGGCTTCATCGCTCGCACCGGCTATACAGGCGAGGACGGCTTTGAAATCGTGCTTCCGGCGCAAGCAGCGCCTGCCCTGTGGCGCGCGCTGTTGACGGCAGGCGTGCCGCCCTGCGGCCTGGGCGCCCGGGACACACTGCGCCTGGAAGCGGGCCTGAGCCTGTATGGCACCGATCTGGATGCGGACCACACACCCCAGGAATGCAATTTGGGCTGGACCGTGGCCTTGGCACCGGAGGGACGGGATTTCATCGGCCGTGCCGCTCTGGCGGCGCGCACCCCCCGTTGTCGCCAGGTGGGTCTGGTGCTCCAGGGCCGCGGCGTACTGCGCAATGGTCTGACAGTGCGCTTGCCGTCTGGGGCGGAAGGTCGGATCACCAGTGGTGGTTTTTCTCCGACCTTGCAGCGCGCCATTGCCCTGGCGCGGGTGCCGCTGGGGCCTGCTAGTCTTTGCGAGGTTCTGCTGCGAGGTCAGGCGCTACCAGCTCGAGTGGTCAAGCCGCCTTTCGTGCGGCATGGGCTGACCTGCGTCGACCTGGACAGCCTATAAGTATTCCGAGTTTTCCATGGAGTTTCCCTGATGAGCCAGATTCCGGCCGATCTCAAGTATGTATCCACCCATGAATGGCTGCGTTCTGCGGCCGATGGCAACCTCGAGGTGGGGATTACCGACCACGCCCAGGACGCCTTGGGCGATCTTGTGTTCGTGGAGCTGCCCGAGGTGGGGCGCGAGGTGACGGCAGGTGAGGCCTGCGCCGTCGTGGAATCGGTGAAGGCCGCCTCCGACATCTATGCCCCGGTGGCAGGTCGGATCGTCGCGGTCAATCCAGCACTCATCGACCAGCCCGAACAGGTGAACCAGGACTGCTACGGGAGTGGCTGGCTGTTTCGCCTGGCGCCGGCATCCTCGGCGGACCTCACGGCATTGCTGGATGCACAGGCCTATCGCGACCTGTTGGATCAGGGCGTTTGAGGAGACACTGTCGCGATGCCATTCATTCCCCATACGGCCGATGACGTGCAGGCCATGCTGGCTGCGATCGGGGTGCCTGAGATCGCCAGCCTGTTCGACGAGATTCCCGCCTCATTGCGCTGGACCCGTGTGGAGGGGGTGCCGCCAGGATTGCCGGAGATGGCGATCAACCGGCTCATGCGCGAGCGCGCCGCCAAGGATGCGGCTGATCTGTGTTTCCTGGGTGCGGGCGCCTATGAACACCATATTCCGGCGGCTGTCTGGGAAATTGCCACTCGCGGCGAGTTCTACAGTGCTTATACGCCATACCAGGCCGAGGCCAGTCAGGGCACGCTGCAACTGATCTACGAATACCAGTCCATGATGACTGCGCTGATGGCCATGGATATCTCCAATGCCTCCCTCTACGACGGTGCCTCGGCGCTGGCCGAGGCAGTGCTGATGGCGCTGCGGTCCAATCGCCGCAATGATGCGCAGCGGGTGTGGATGCCGGCCGCGGTGCATCCCCACTACCGCGAGACGGTGCGCACCATCGTCGAGGGCCAGGGCATCGAGCTGGTCGAAGTGCCTTATGATCCGGCAACGGGGGTGACTCTGGCGACGTCGCTGGATGCATTGCCCGACGCGGCGGCCCTGGTGGTGCCCCAACCCAATTTCTTCGGGCGTCTGGAAGATATCGATGCCCTGACCGACGCCGCCCGGGCGCGAGGGGCCTTGGTCATCGCCCTGGTCAATCCCCTCGCCATGGCGGTGCTAAAACCACCCGGACAATGGGGTGATGCGGCCGGCGGCGGAGCGGACAGTGCCTGTGGCGAGGGCCAGCCCCTTGGTGTTCCCTTGGCGGGCGGCGGTCCTTACTACGGTTTCTTGTGCTGCCGCCGCGAGCATGTCCGGCAGATGCCCGGGCGGATCGTGGGGCGGACCGTCGATCGCGACGGTCGTGCGGGATTCACCCTCACCCTGCAGCCGCGCGAACAGCACATCCGGCGTGCCAAGGCTACCTCCAACATTTGCACCAACCAGGGGCTGATGGTGACGGCCTCCACCATCCACATGGCGCTGCTGGGCGCCGAGGGACTGGCCCGCGTCGCCCTCACTTCCCATGCGCGTGCCCATGCGCTGGCGACCCAGCTGGCCGTCTTGCCGGGTGTAGTATTGCGGTTCGGCGGGCCGCTTTTCCATGAGTTTGTTCTGGTCCTGCCTCGACCCGTGGCGCCTGTGCTTGATGCACTGGCCGGCGCGGGCATCCTGGGGGGCTTTGATCTGTCCGGGACCTATCCGGAGCTGGGGCATGCGCTGCTGGTGTGCGCCACTGAAACCCGTACCCCGGCTGATCTGGTGCGCTATACCGCGGCGCTGGAACAGATCCTGGTCGCTTAAGGAGCATTGGACCCGAGCATGGAACCATCACGGAATACCTCAAGCCCGCCACTGATCTTCGAACAAGGTGCGCTCGGCCGGCGCGCCTATGCCCAGGCCCCGGCCGCCACGGCGCAATGGGACGACCTGCCCCTGCACTTGCGTCGTGCGGAGCCGCCCTGCCTGCCTGAGGTCTCCGAGCTGCAGGTCGTGCGGCATTACACCCGGCTGTCCCAGCGCAATTTCTCCATCGATACCCAGTTCTACCCGCTGGGTTCGTGCACCATGAAATACAACCCGCGGGCCTGCAACACGTTGGCGATGCTGCCGGGTTTCCTCAATCGCCACCCACTGGCCCCCGCCGTCGGGGGGCAGGGTTTCTTGGCCTGTCTGCATGAGCTGCAGGAAATCCTGCAGGCGGTGACCGGCATGCAGGCCGTCTCCCTGACGCCCATGGCAGGTGCCCAGGGCGAGTTGGCCGGGATGGCCATGATCCGCGCCTATCATCGCGCCCGCGGTGATCATGCCCGCACCGAGGTACTGGTCCCCGACGCCGCTCATGGCACCAATCCCGCGACGGCGGTGATGTGCGGCTATACCGTGCGGGAGATTCCAACCAACCGGTCGGGCGATGTGGATCTGGCGGCCCTCAAGGTAGCGTTAGGACCCCAGACCGCCGCCATCATGCTCACCAATCCCTCCACCCTTGGCGTGTTCGAGCGGCGCATCACCGAGATTGCCGGGCTGGTGCACGAGGCCGGCGGCCTGCTCTACTACGATGGTGCCAACCTGAATGCCATCCTGGGTCAGGTGCGTCCTGGCGACATGGGCTTTGATGTGGTGCACATGAATCTGCACAAGACTTTCGCCACTCCCCACGGCGGCGGGGGTCCCGGTTCCGGTGCAGTGGGGGTGGGCGAACGCCTGCAACCGTTTCTCCCCATCCCCTATGTCCTGCGCGAGGGGGAAACCTATCGCTGGGCCGAGCGCGCTGACTGCCCCCAGACCATCGGTCGGCTGTCGGCCTTCATGGGCAATGCCGGGGTGTTGTTGCGGGCCTATGTCTATGCCCGGCTGCTGGGAGCGGAGGGCATGGCGCGGGTGGGGGCTTATGCCACCTTGAGCGCCAACTACCTGCTCGCGCGCCTGACGGCACTGGGCTACGAGCCAGCCTATCCGGGGCGGCGCGCCAGCCATGAATTCACCTTGAGTCTCAAGGAATTGACGACACGCACCGGAATCACTGCCCTGGATGTGGCCAAACGGCTGCTGGATCACGATTTCCACGCCCCGACGGTCTATTTTCCGCAACTGGTGCCCGAATGCCTGCTGATCGAGCCGACCGAAACCGAGAGCAAGCAGGATCTGGACCGCTTCGTCGCGGCCATGGCGTCGATCCGGGAGGAAGCGATCGAGGCGCCGGAGCGGTTGCGGGAAGCGCCCCATCACTTGCCGGTGCGGCGGCTGGATGAAGTGCGGGCGGCGCGCGAGCCCGATCTGCGATGGAAGGCACCGGCTGCCTGCCAACCTTGTGACCCTTCGGCTTGACTTGACTCTACAGGATGCCCATGAACGCCTTGATCAGCGGTTCCCTTGCCTATGACACCATCATGGTGTTTCCCGAACGCTTCCGGGATCACATCCTGCCCGAGAAGGTGCACATGCTGAATGTGTCCTTCCTGGTGCCGGAATTGCGACGCGAATTCGGCGGCTGCGCCGGAAATATCGCCTATAACCTGCGCCTGCTCGGTGGGGAGGGTCGGCCTTTGGGAACGGTGGGGGACGATTTCGAGCCCTATCGCCGCTGGCTGGACCACTGCGGGATCGACCAGCAGGATCTGTTGACCGTTCCCGGCACCTACACGGCGCAGGCCTATATCACCACCGATCTGGACGACAACCAGATCACGGCCTTCCATCCTGGCGCCATGAATTACGCCCATGACAATCCGGTTCGCCCCGCCGCGGATATCGGCTTGGGCGTAGTGGCTCCCAACGGCCGCCAGGGCATGCTTGATCATGCCCGGCAGTTTGCCGAGGCCGGTATTCCCTTCCTGTTCGATCCCGGCCAGGGCTTGCCGATGTTCAACGGCGGCGACCTGATGGCCTTTATCGACCAGGCCACCTGGGTGGCGGTCAATGAATACGAGGCGGCCTTATTGGAAGAGCGCACCGGCCATTCCCTGGAGCGTTTGGCGGGGCGCGTGGCGGCCCTCATCGTCACCCGTGGCGCGCAGGGATCATTGATTCATACCAAGGGCGCCGTGCTGGAGATCCCGGCAGCCCGTCCCGATGCGGTACGCGATCCCACCGGTTGCGGCGATGCCTATCGCGCAGGATTGATCTTCGGATTGCAGCGGGGGCTGGATTGGGCGCTGACGGGGCGGGTCGCTTCCCTGATGGGGGCGATCAAGGTGGCCCATCCGGGTACTCAGAACCATCGTTTCGAACGCGCCGAATTCGAAACCCGGTTCGGAGAGGCGTTTGGCATGGCGCTGACCTGATAATCAAACCAAGTGGCCGGAATCCGGATGCTGTGTTCGCTGGTTTTATTCGCGCTGGGCTATGGCGTGGTTTACGTGGCTTCCACCGAATACCGACCAGCCCGCTATGGCGCCTTGTTGTGCACGGATCCGACGGCGCTGCCGGGGGGGCGCTGGAACAGTGACTATGATGGCGCCTGGCTGGGCGCGCGCGGCTGTCTTTACGACCCCGCCAAACGGAGTTTGGAGGAGGTCCCGGCGGTGCGTGATCCGCGCAGCTTTGTCCCCGGTACGCCTGAGCTGATCTATGTGAATGGCGCCAACCATCGCGTGGAGTGGACCCTGCCCGAGCTGCATCTGCTGGCGCAGCAGACCGGGGGCCCGGTGATCAGTGTTTACAACGCCACGGAGGGCGGGCGCGTTCCGGATGCCATCCATGACGCGCGTCAGGGTGCGGCGAGCCCGCCGGTAGCGACACTGGCAACCGCTATCCTGCAGCGCTTGGAGACCGGCGGCGAGATCCATCTCAAGGCCAACAGTCAGGGTGCAATCCATCTGCGCCATGCCATCGAACAGGTGCGTGCAGCCTTGTCGGCCCGCCTTGCGGCGGACGAAGTGGCGCACAGCCTGAATCGCATACGGGTGGAAACGGCTGGGGGCGCAGCGGCGCGATGGCCGGATGGTCCGCGCTATGTGCATTATGTGAACCTGCGTGATCCGGTGCCGAAGCGAGTTGGCGTGTTGTCCAGAGGTGCTCATCCCGGGGCTGGCGCCGTGCTCGTCATCTTCAGTGACTTCGACGCCGACCCGCTGGAGCCCAAATACCGGTTCGTCGGACCGCTGTCCCGGCGCTTTGTGGGCGTACACGGTTTTGGCATTTATCATCGTCACCGCCAGCCGTTCGATCTGCTCTATGCACATAGCCGGCCCGGCACATTCCAGACCATTTCCCTTGATGGGCAGCCTGCTGCGGGCGGCTGAACAAGTGGGGATCTGTGCGCGTCGCACGGGCTTGCCGCTCCGTGAATGTTAAGGGTTTTTGCCCTCGTTACACTATGCCGCGCCTTGTCGCACGACTGTTTCGGAGTTCCCGGGCGCCGTTCGCGCGCGCGCAAGGGGGCATGCATTGATCGCGGGCCGCTGTTGGGGTAGCATTCTACCTCTTTTGTCGCCCGTCGGGCGGCTCTCCTTGCCTCACCGTCAAGAATCGGGAGGCTCCAATCCGTAAGGAGTGTTCATGCGTCATTATGAAATCGTGTTTCTGGTTCATCCGGACCAGAGCGACCAGGTGCCTGCCATGTGCGAGCGTTACCGGTCGCTGATCGAGGCGGACGGCGGTCATATCCATCGCCTCGAAGACTGGGGCCGCCGCCAACTGGCCTACCCGATCGAAAAGATCTACAAAGCCCATTACGTGCTGATGAATGTCGAATGCAGCCAGACGGTGCTCAACGAGATCAAGAGCGCCTTCCGCTTCAACGACGCGGTGTTGCGCAATCTGATCATCAGCCGTCCCAGCGCCGACACGGCGCCCTCTCCCTTGCTCAAGTCCCGGGACGAAGAGCGCAGCGAGGAGAGCCGTTCACGCGCCGCCCAGCGTGAGTCAGTCCTCGCCGATGGGGATGACGACGAGGATGAGGACGACGACGGGGACGAGTAAGGTCAGTGGATCGTCCCCGACGCGCTTGCGCGCGGGGACTGTTGGCAGCTAAAGGAGCTATTCATGTCGCGTAATTTTCGCCGTCGCAAGTATTGCAAGTTCACCGCCGAGAATGTGGTCGAGATCGACTACAAGGATCTGGCCACCCTCAAGGCCTATGTCGCCGAGACAGGCAAGATTGTGCCCAGTCGCATCACGGGCACCAGCGCGCGCTATCAGCGTCAACTGGCCAAGGCTGTGAAGCGGGCGCGTTTCCTGGCCCTGCTGCCCTACACGGACCAGCACTAAAGTCAGCCCGCGGGCCGCAGGCAACGGCATGCAGGCGATCGCGCGCTACACGTTGTCTGGCCCGTGGCAGGCGACGCTGGTGGTCAGCCTGTTGGGTGTCGGTGCCTGGGTGCTGTTTCCACTGATGTACCTGTCCGGCGCCTTGATGGCTTTGCTTGCCATGCAACTGGGTCCAGGCAAGGCGAGCCAGGTGTTGCTCGGTGGATTGATGATGCAGGCCGTGACGGGCGCCGTGCTTTTGGCGTCTCCTGTAGCGGCGGTGAGTTTGGCGGCCTTGATGTGGATCCCCTTGGTGGCCTTGGGCAGTTTGGTCTGGCAGCGGGGAAGTATCCCCCCCGCTCTGATGGCTGCGGCATTACTGGGGTTGATGGCAGTGCTGGGGTTCTACCTGCTGCATGCCGATCCGGGCCTGTGGTGGCAGGAGCGTGTGCGTGAGGCGATTGATGCACGATCGTCCTTGCCGGATGGCCTGGCCACAAGCAATCAGGAACTGGCGACGCTGGTTGAAGGTGTGGCCCACTATCTTCCTGGTGCCTTTGCCGGCGTCTGGGTGATGGGTCTGGCGGCCAGCTTGTTGCTGGGGCGCTGGCTGCAATCGCGCCTGTATCGACCGGGGGCGTTCGGCGCAGAGTTCAGGAGCTGGCGGCTCGCCACGGCTTGGACAGGCGTGACCGGCGCTTGTGTGCTGGTGGCGCTGTGGCGGCCCGAGCTCGCAGTGAACCTTCTGGTGCCGCTGGCCGTGGTGCTTTGCCTGCCCGCCTTGGGGCTGCTGCATGCCCTGTTGCAGCACCGCGCTGCGGCACGGCTCTGGTTAGGTATGTTGTATGGGGCGCTGGTGCTGTTGCCCCATCTGGTGATGGTGCTGGCGGCGGTTGCCTTGGTGGATAGTTGGATGGATTTTCGGGGTCGCGCCCGACAACGTGATTATTGATTCGAACTGATTGGGTGATGTTGAGATGGATGTGATTCTGCTGCAGAAAGTCGAAAACCTGGGTGGCTTGGGCGATCGCGCCTCCGTGCGACCCGGTTATGCCCGCAATTTCCTGATTCCCTTCGGGAAGGCGGTTCCCGCCACCGGTGATCGGATTGCCGAGTTTGAATCCCGTCGCGCCGAACTGGAGCGCCAGGCGGCGGAGAATTTTGCCCATGCCCAGGGCCGCAAGACCGAGCTGGAAAGCGTGACCGTTACGCTGCGCGCCAAGGCATCCAGCGAAGGCAAGCTGTATGGTTCCATCGGTACCGCCGATGTGGCTGAAGCCTTGACCGGCTCCGGCCATCCGGTGGAGCGTCGTGAAGTGCGCCTACCCGACGGTCCGATCCGTGTCGTGGGCGAATACGATGTGGCCGTGCACCTGCATTCCGATGTGGATGCGGCGATCCATATCGTGGTGGTGGGCGAGGAGTGATTCAGCCCGGGTCGTGATGAGCGACCCGGCGTTGTCAGCCAGCGGGGGTCGGCAGCCATGAGCGAACGCCGCAGAGGGGGTTCGAGCGTTTCTGCCGAACCCGATGCCTTGCGTGTCCCCCCCCATTCGCGCGAAGCCGAGCAGTCCCTGCTGGGCGGCCTCATGCTGGACGAGGCGAGCTGGGAGGCAGTGGCCGATCAGGTCACCGAGGAAGATTTCTATTTCGTCGCCCACCGGCTGATCTTCCGGGCGCTGGCGAGCCTTGCCGAGGCGGGACAGCCACGTGATGTGGTCACGGCCTCCGAATGGCTGCAACGCGAAGGCAGCCTGGAAACGGCTGGCGGGCTGGCCTATGTCGGCACCCTGGCCCGCGACACCCCCAGCGCTGCCAATGTCGCCGCCTATGCGGCGATCGTCCGCGCCCGCAGCGTCCTGCGCCAACTGATCCGCATCGGGACCGACATCGCGCAGAGCGGTTACGACCCCCAGGGTCGCGAAGTCCCCGAACTCATCGACGCGGCCGAGCGGCAGGTATTCCAGATCGCCGATGCGGGTCTGCGCAACAAGCAGGGTTTCGTGCCGATTCGGCGCCTGCTCACCGAAGCGCTCGACAAGATCGACATTCTCTTCCAGTCCGATAATCCCATCACCGGCCTGGGCACAGGATTGATCGATTTCGATGAAAAGACCGCCGGATTGCAGCCGGGGGACCTGGTGGTGATTGCCGGGCGGCCCTCCATGGGCAAGACCAGCTTTGCCATGAATCTGGCGGAACACGCGGCGATCCGGGACAAGGTGCCCACGGCGATCTTCAGCATGGAGATGCCCGGCCAGCAACTGGCCATGCGCATGATTTCATCCCTGGGCCGCATCGACCAGAGCAAGGTCCGCACCGGCCGGCTGTCCGACAGCGACTGGCCGCGCATCACCTCGGCGGCGACCCTGATTGCCGAAGCGCCGATGTTCATCGATGACTCGCCGGCCCTGTCGCCCACCGAAATTCGGGCCCGCGCACGGCGGCTCAAGCGCGAGCACGGTTTGGGGTTGATCGTGGTGGATTATCTGCAGTTGATGCAGGTCCCGGGCAACAAGGAAAATCGCACCACGGAGATATCCGAAATTTCCCGCAGCCTGAAGGCGCTGGCCAAGGAGCTGTCCGTGCCTGTCATTGCCTTGTCCCAGCTAAATCGCAACCTGGAGCAGCGCCCCAACAAGCGGCCGGTGATGTCGGATCTGCGCGAATCGGGGGGTATCGAGCAGGATGCCGACCTGATCGTCTTCATCTATCGGGACGAAGTCTACAACCCGGAGAGCCCCGACAAGGGTACCGCCGAAATCATTATCGCCAAGCAGCGCAACGGTCCGACCGGCACGGTCCGGCTCACATTTCTCGGCCAATACACGCGCTTTGAAAACTTCGCCTCGGAGGATTACGGCGGGGGCTACGCATGAGTGGCGTCATGGTGGGGTCACCTTGGATCCGTATCGATCTGGCCGCGCTGGCACACAATCTCGCCTGTGTCCGCCGTCACGCGCCGCGTGCGCGGGTGATGGCCGTCGTCAAGGCCGACGCTTATGGTCATGGCCTGCTGGCTGTCGCGCGCACCCTGGCGGCGCATGCTGAGGCGCTGGCCGTGGCGCGACTCGATGAGGCTCTGCGCTTGCGCGCCGGGGGCATCATGGCGCCCGTGGTGGTGCTGGAAGGGGTGTTCGACGCGCAGGGCTTGGCAGCAGCAGCGCTGCAAAACCTGGATCTGGTGGTGCACGATCCGCTGCAGGTTACGCTTTTGGAGCAGTCGCAGGCGATGTTGCCCCGGCGGCTGCGGGTCTGGCTCAAGGTGGACTCGGGCATGGGGCGGCTCGGCGTCCAGCCCGGCGCCGTCGACGCCCTGTGGCA
>JBAUIG010000185.1:0-1681 GCA_049682735.1 Candidatus Macondimonas sp.
GCCGACTTCGTGGCGCCGCTGGTGCCGTTGGGGCTGGGCGCCGGGCGCATCGGCAATTTCATCAATGGCGAGCTGTGGGGTCGCCCCACCGACCTGCCTTGGGGCATGGTGTTTCCCCATGCCGGCCCGCTGCCGCGCCATCCCTCGCAGCTCTATGAGGCCTTCCTGGAAGGCGTGGTCCTGTTCACCGTGCTGTGGCTGTATTCGCGCCATCCCCGACCCACGCGCGCGGTCTCCGGGCTGTTCCTGCTGCTCTATGGCGTGTTCCGTTTCAGCGTGGAAGGCGTGCGGGAGCCGGATGCCCACATCGGTTATCTCGCCTTCGGCTGGCTGACCATGGGCCAGTTGCTCTGTGTGCCCATGATCCTGTTCGGCATCTATCTGTTGCTGTGGGCACGCCGCTACGGCCGCTTGCCCGCCGCCGAAACGCTTGGAACCGCGCGCTGATGCAGGTGTATCTGGACCTGTTGCGCCACGTCCTGACCACGGGCCAGGGCAAGGCCGACCGCACCGGCACCGGCACGCTGTCTGTGTTTGGTCACCAGATGCGCTTCGATCTGCAAGCGGGCTTCCCGCTGGTGACCACCAAGCGCGTGCATTTCAAGTCAGTGGCGCATGAGCTGCTGTGGTTCATCCGGGGCGAGACCAACACCCGCTATCTGCGCGAGAACGGCGTCACCATCTGGGATGAATGGGCGGACGCGAATGGCGAGCTGGGCCCGGTCTACGGCAAGCAATGGCGTTCCTGGCCCGCGCCGGATGGGCGCAGCATCGACCAGTTGGCCCAGGTAATCGCGCAGATCCTGGCCAACCCGGATTCGCGGCGCCACATCATCAGCGCGTGGAATGTTGCCGACCTGCCGGACATGGCCCTCGCGCCCTGCCACTGTCTGTTCCAGTTCCACGTCGCGGATGGGAAGCTGTCCTGCCAGCTCTACCAGCGCAGCGCCGACCTGTTCCTGGGCGTACCCTTCAACATCGCCTCCTACGCCCTGTTGACGCACATGGTGGCCCAGGTCACCGGCCTCGAACCCGGCGATTTCATCTGGACCGGCGGGGATTGCCACCTCTATCTCAACCACCTGGATCAGGTGCGCGAACAACTCTCCCGCGCGCCCTTCCCCCTGCCGACGCTGCGCCTCAACCCGGCCGTCACCCGGATCGATGATTTCGTCTTTGAAGACATCGAGCTGCTGGGCTACCGGCATCACCCGGCCATCAAGGCGCCGGTGGCCATATGACACGGCCCCGATGGATCAGCCTGGTTGCCGCGTGTGATCGGGCATTCGGGATCGGCCGCGACAACCGCCTGCCCTGGCATCTGCCGGCGGATCTGGCCCACTTCAAGGCCTTGACCCTGGGCCACGCGGTGGTGATGGGATCACGCACCTTCGACGCCATCGGCCGCGCCCTGCCGGGCCGGCAAAATCTCGTGCTGTCCCGTGACCCGTCCAAAGGCTTTCCCGGCGCGATGCGAGTGGACAGTGTGGAAGCGGCCTTGTCCGCCGCCCAGGGCGAACGCGTGATGGTCATCGGCGGCGCGCAGGTCTACCGCGCCTTCCTGCCCCTCGCCCAGGAGATCTTCCTCACCCGCGTCGACACCGATGCCCAGGCCGATACCTTCTTTCCGGCCCTGCCCGCGCAGGACTGGACACTGGTCGAGGAAACCGTGCATCCCGCG
>JBAUIG010000186.1:0-2855 GCA_049682735.1 Candidatus Macondimonas sp.
GGCCGAAGGCCGGCTGGTGCGGGAATATACGCTGCTGCTCGATCCGCCAACGCTGATGGCGCCGGCAAAGCCTCCTGAAACCCGCCAGCCGGTGGTCCAACCGGAAGCACCGCCCGATGTGCCGGAAATTGCCCAAGCGCCGGAGATTACCCCCTTGCCGAGGCCGAAGCCTTCACGGGCGGAGCCGACAGAAACCAAGACAGCCGACACAGCTGACAGTTTGCGCGTCCGGCGCGGCGACACACTGTGGGCGATCGCCAGTGGGAACAAGCCAGATGAGGCGGTGAACATCAACCAGATGATGTTGGCTATCTATGAACGCAATCCTCAGGCTTTCGATGGCAACATCAACCGTCTGAAGGCGGGCGCCATCCTGCGCATGCCCAGTACCGATGAGATTCGCGCCATTTCCCGGGCGGCAGCCCTGGCGGAAGTGCGTCGACAGAATGAAGCTTGGCGGCCGGGTCGCACGACCCAGTTGGCCAAGACGTCATCCGCGCCTTCCACAGCCCAGGCTGAAGTTACTCCCAAGGCGCTGCCCGCGCCCACACGCCCCCGGCTGGAACTGGTGGCGCCGGATGAAGCCGAGCTTGCAGCCGCACCATCCGCTGGGACGGGAATGGGGGGCGTGACGGCCGACCCCCAAGGCATGACTTCAACTGGGCAGGCAGAAATGGGGGGTGCCGGTCCGGATGGGGAAAGCGCGGGCTTGGTCCAGATGGACAGTGCCACGGCCTTGGCCTTGCAAACACCGCACGATGCCACCCCCCAAGCAAACTCCAGCGCCGGCCTGGCGGAGCCCGACATGCTGCAGGCGCTGCCGCCGCAACCCGCAGCATCTCCGGAAGTGCCGGTTAAGCCATTGCAATCCCCGGCTCCGGCGGTGGATGCAGCGGAGGGTGGATCAGGATTGTTGGGATCCTGGTGGTTGGTGCTCGTGGCCGCTGCCGCCGGATTGATAGGCTGGTTGTTCTGGCGCCGACGACAGACTGCGGAAAGGGAAGAAGAAGAAATTGATTTCGTTCTTAACAGTGACGAGGAGGAAAAGCTGACATCGACGGCGCCTCATATGACGGGTAAACGCCAGGAACCCGCCTGGGCCGAGGACAAGGACTTTGCGGAAGGCGGGCATGAGCCTGTATTGGATACCCAGCCAGGACTGAGCGCATTTTCACCTGAAACTCCCTTGGGCGTGGATCAGGAAGATCCCCTTGCCGAAGCAGATTTCAACCTGACCTATGGCTTGTTCGATGAGGCCTTGGCGGTGGTGGAGCAGGCATTGACCCGTCAGCCCGATCGTCGCGATCTCAAGCTCAAACGTCTGGAAGTCCTGTTTGCCGCGTCCGACAAGACAGGCTTCCTCAAGCATGCCCAAGCGCTTGCGGCTGAGCCTCAGGGGCAGGCGGATTCGGCTTGGGAGCGCTGCATGATAATGGGCCAACAGATGCTTCCAGATGAGCCCTTGTTCAAGAACGCGTCTCAAATCTCCATGGCCGAAGGGGATTTCCTGGATTTGGACCTGGGGCCATACGGCGCCGGCGCCCATCAATCGAGGGGATCGGATCCTGATGGCAATGAGCCGGCATCTCTTGCGGATGGAGAGGCGGCGACGGAGGTTCTCGGTCGGCGTCCGGACCGGGCGTTGAGTCCGGAGGCCGGTCTGGGGTTTGCAGACGCAACAGATGCAAACGATCTGCCGTTTGAGTTCTCTGCCCTTGAGCCGGAAGCAGAAACCCAATCGGAGAACACCATCGAGAAGCATCTCGACATGGCGCGGGTCTATCTGGGCATGGAAGAGTTCACCGCAGCGCGTCGTGAGCTTGAACAGGCATTGCTGGAAGGCACGGCCGAGCAGCAGGCCGAGGCCCATGAATTGATGGGTCAGGTGGAAGGTCGTGCCGGGATGGTGGACAACGAGACCGCCCAGGAACTGATGGTGGATGTACCGGGAACCGGCACGCTGGATATCGAAGACTTCGGTACAAGGGATGATCATGGCACACGCCTGGATCTGGCGCGGCAGTATATGGAGCTGGATGATGTGGATGGGGCGCGCACATTGATCGAGGAAGTGATCAAGGAAGGCTCGCCTGATCAGCGCCGTGAAGCGGAAACCCTGCTGGCCCAGTTGCCGCAGCGATTCTGATGTCTTGACCTCATCATTCCTGGATCAACCAAGCGGGGGCGCCAGCGGTGCCCCCGCACTGTTTTTTGGCATGATGGTTCAGTTTTCTGCAAGAATCACATGGATCAACAGCCATGCGCATTGCCCTCGGCGTTGAATATCTCGGCACACCGTTTCATGGTTGGCAGGCGCAACGGCATACGCCGCATACGGTGCAGGCCGTCCTGGAGGGGGCTTTGGGTCGGGTTGCGGCCATGCCCGTATCGATCACGGCAGCAGGTCGGACCGATGCCGGGGTTCACGCGCGGGGTCAGGTGGTGCATTTCGACAGTCCGGTGACGCGCGATGCGGAAGCCTGGGTGCTGGGGGTCAATCGCTACTTGCCACCCAGCGTGGCGGTGCAATGGGCACAATCTGTCCCGGAATCCTTTCATGCCCGCTTCAGCGCAACATGGCGGCGCTACCGTTACCTGATTCGTGATGACCGGGCCCGCAGCGCGCTGGGAGCCGGCAGGGTCAGTTGGTTCCACTATCCATTGGATGTCGCGCGTATGGCCGAAGCGGCCCTGATGCTGATCGGCGAACATGATTTTTCCTCCTTTCGCGCGCAGGCATGCCAGGCCAAGTCGCCGGTTCGTACCGTGCAGCAGTTGTCGGTGCAGCGCCGTGGTTCCCTGGTGGTGCTGGACATCCAGGCCAACGCGTTTCTGCAGCACATGGTGCGCAATAT
>JBAUIG010000187.1:0-9302 GCA_049682735.1 Candidatus Macondimonas sp.
GGGTCGAGGCCCAGAGCGTGGCCAACTGCTACACCGCCCTCGAACAGGGCCTGGAAGTGGTGCCGGTGCTCAACAAGATCGACCTGCCGCAGGCTGACCCGGATCGGGTGGCGCAGGAAATCGAGGACGTCATCGGCATCGATGCCCATGACGCACTGCAGGTGAGCGCCAAGACCGGCCAGGGCGTGGATGAATTGCTGGAGGCTGTGCTGACGCGGATCCCAGCGCCTAGGGGCGATCCGGATGCGCCCTTCCAGGCCTTGATCATCGATTCCTGGTTCGACAACTTCGTCGGCGTGGTGTCCTTGATCCGCGTCATCAACGGCAGTGTGGCCAGTGGTGACAAGGTGATGATGATGTCCAGCGGTCGCAGCCATCCGGGTGCGCGCGTGGGCGTGTTCACCCCCAAGGCAGTCGACCGGCCCCGGCTCCAGGCCGGTGAGGTGGGATTCCTGATCGCGGGCATCAAGGAAATCGATGGCGCCCCGGTGGGCGATACCGTTACCTTGGCCGACCGCCCCTGCACGGAACGTTTGCCCGGCTTCAAGCAGGTACAGCCGCGCGTGTTCGCCGGGCTGTACACGGTGAACACGGAGGACTACGAGGATCTGCGTGAAGCCCTGCAGAAGCTCAGGCTGAACGACGCCGCGCTGCATTTTGAGCCGGAAACCTCCACCGCGCTCGGTTTTGGCTTTCGATGCGGTTTTCTGGGTATGCTCCACATGGAGATCGTGCAGGAACGGTTGGAGCGTGAATACGACCTGGATCTGATCACCACCGCCCCGACGGTGATCTACGAGGTGCTGACCAATGCGGGCGAACTGCTGCACGTCGACAACCCCAGCAAATTGCCGCCGGTCAATGAAATCGCCGAGATCCGCGAACCCATCATCCGCGCCAATATCCTTTGCCCGCAGGAATATGTAGGGGGCGTGTTGACTCTGTGCGAGCAGCGTCGGGGTGTCCAGCTCAAGCTGCAATACCTGGGCAAACAGGTCTCCATCGTCTATGAATTGCCACTGAGCGAGGTGGTGCTGGATTTCTTCGACCAGCTCAAATCGGTAAGTCGCGGCTATGCCTCGTTCGATTACCAGTTCGAGCGCTTTCAGGTCGCCGATCTGGTGCGGCTGGATCTGCTGATCAATGCCCAGCGCGTGGACGCGCTTTCGGTGATCGTGCATCGGGCGCAAACAGGCTATCGCGGGCGGCAGCTCGCCGAGCGCATGCGTGAGCTGATTCCGCGGCAGATGTTCGAGGTGGCCATCCAGGCCGCCATTGGCAGTCACATCATCGCTCGCAGCACGGTCAAGGCGATGCGCAAGAATGTGATTGCCAAATGCTATGGCGGCGACATTTCGCGCAAGAAAAAGCTGCTGGAAAAGCAAAAGGCCGGCAAGAAGCGCATGAAGCAGATCGGCCGGGTCGAGGTGCCGCAGGAGGCCTTCCTCGCCATTCTGGATGTGGGCAAGAAACCCGAATGAGTCTTTGAATCATCCAAGGAGATCCCATGCGGGCTGATTTTTCGTTATTGCTGGTGGTCTTGACTGCGATCACCGGTGTGCTGTGGGCGCTGGATCGCTATCGCTGGGAACCGGCGCGGCGGCAGGCGGCGGCGGGTGGCGAGGTGCCGGGGCCGTCGGGACTGGTGGACTTCGGGCGCAGCCTGTTTCCCATCGTGCTGGCGGTCTTTCTGGTGCGCTCCTTTCTGGTGGAGCCCTTCCGCATTCCCTCCGGCTCCATGGTGCCGACCCTGTTGACCGGCGATTTCATTCTGGTCAATAAATTTGCCTACGGCATCCGGCTGCCGGTGCTCAATACCCGGCTGCTGCCCATGGGCTACCCCGAGCGTGGGGATGTGATGGTATTCCGCTTTCCGGAAGATCCGTCCAAGGATTTCATCAAGCGGGTCATCGGCTTGCCGGGCGATGAAATCGTCTATCGCAACAAGCAGGTCTACGTGAATGGCGATCCCCTGCCGATAACCCCTCAGGGACGTTACACCGGCCCCGGCGTTCCGGCGCGATTGGAAGCCTGGGAGTATGAGGAGCAGGTGGACGCTGTCAATCATCGCTTGCTGCACACCATGGGCCGGCCGTCCTACAACATCCGCGCCGTGGTGCCGCCAGGGCATTACTTCGTGATGGGCGACAACCGCGACAACAGCGATGACAGCCGTCGCTGGGGTACGGTGCCAGATGCCAATCTGGTGGGCCAGGCCTTCGCCATCTGGATGAACTGGGATCCCGATGCCAAGATGCCGCTGTGGTCGCGGATTGGACAGGGAATTCACTGATTGCCTCCTGCTGTTCCTGTCTTCCGGGTGCGGCCCGGGGCAGGAACGAGGAGGAATTCGATCATGCAGCCGAATCACATGCAGCGGGGCATCGGGCTCATTGGCCTGATGTCCTACCTCGCCATCGGCGGTTTTGGGGTATATACCGGGTTTGCCTTACTTCCGGTTTATTTGGAGTATATAGAGGTCCGTTCTTCGGTTGACTCGCTGAACGAGGGGGCACCCGAGAGCGATCTGAACGCCCGGCGCTTGCAGGATCTGTTGCAGCGGCGATTCATGGTGAATGGCATCCACCGTGTCACGCCTCGCGATGTGACCATCACCCCGGCGCAAAACCATTTCCGTGTCGCTGTGGCCTATGAGGTACGGATTCCGTGGTTTGCCAACATTGATCTGGTGACGAAGTTCCAGCATGAGACACAGGTAAGACGACCTTGAGGCAGAGTCAGGATCAGTTGTCCGAGCGACTGGGTTACCGGTTCAAGAATCCCGAACTTCTGGAGTCCGCGCTGACCCACCGCAGTTTTGGGCGTCGCAACAACGAGCGCCTCGAATTCCTTGGGGATGCCCTGCTGAATTTCGTCATCGCCCGTGAATTGTTTGATCGCTGTCCCGAGCTGGCGGAAGGAGTCTTGAGCCGCTTGCGTGCCAATCTCGTGAAGGGCGATACGCTGGCCGAGGTCGCCTTCGAATTGGATCTGGGGCACAGCCTGCGCCTGGGTGCCGGCGCCCGCAAGACCGGCGGCTACCGGCGTAAATCCATTCTGGCCGACGCCTTGGAGGCGGTGCTGGGCGCCGTGTGCCTGGATGGCGGGACCGAGGCGGGCGCGGCTGTGGTGCAGCGGTTGTTTGCCGAGCGGCTGGCTCATCTTCCCGCCGAGGGCAATCTCAAGGACCCCAAGACCCGCTTGCAGGAATATTTGCAGGCGCGGGGCGCGTTATTGCCGATCTACCAGCTCGAAGCGGTGACTGGTCCCGAACACGACCAGCGCTTCGAAGTCAGCTGCCGGGTGCATGACGCTGCTGCGCCGTTCCGGGGGGTCGGGGCAAGTCGGCGTGATGCGGAGCAACAGGCCGCAAGCCTGGCCTTGCTGGACCTTGAGGGCGATGTTTGAAATGAGTACAGATCCGGAACACCGTTGTGGCCAGGTCGCCCTGGTGGGGCGCCCCAATGTGGGCAAGTCGTCCCTGCTCAATCGCCTGCTGGGCCAGAAAATCAGCATCGTGACCCACAAGGCGCAAACCACGCGCCACCGCATCCAGGGCATCCACAATCTCCCCGGCACCCAGATCGTCTTCATCGACACCCCCGGCATCCACGCGGCCGGCAATGCCCTGGGCCGCTACATGAACCAGGCTGCCCGCGGCGCCATGCAGGATGCCGATATCGTGGTGCTGGTGACGGATGCGACGCGCTGGACCGCCCAGGATGAGGTCGTGCTTGCCGCTGCCCGCGACAGTGGGCGCCCGGTGGGCTGGGTGCTCAACAAGATCGATCGGGTGCACCCGCGCACCCGGCTGCTGGCGATCATCGCCGAGGGCCGCGAACGGGCGCCTTTCGCGTTCATCGTGCCGCTTTCGGCCCAGCAGGGCGACAACCTGGCCTCTCTTGAGCAGGAGCTGGTGGCCCACTTGCCGATTGGCCCGGCGCTGTTCGAGGAGGATATCCCCACCGACCGCAGCGAGCGCTTTATCGCGGCCGAACTGTTGCGGGAGCAACTCCTGCTGCACCTGCATGAAGAACTGCCCTATGGCATGACGGTGGAGATCGAGCGTTTCGTGCGTACCGATACGGGGCTGGAACTGGGCGCGGTGATCTGGGTGGCGCGTGAATCCCACAAGGGCATGGTGATCGGCAAGCAGGGCGAGCAACTCAAGCGCATCGGCCGCGCCGCGCGACTGGAGATCAGTGCCCAGTGGCAGGAGCCGGTGTTCCTGAGCCTGTGGGTCAAGGTGCGCGAGAACTGGGCCGACGAGCCCGCGCTGCTCACCCGCTTCGGCTACGACTGACCGGGATGAAGTCAACGCCCGCAAGACTTGCGCCGGGCTATGTGTTGCATCGCCGGCCATATGGCGAAACCAGCCTGCTGGCCGAGTTGTTTACGCGTGAATCCGGCCGGCTCGGGGTGATCGCCAAGGGTGCGCAGGGGCGGGGTGGACGCGGGCGAGGCGGGGGCTTGCAACCCTTCCAGCCGCTGCTGGTGTCCTGGCGCGGGCGCGGCGAATTGCCGGTCCTGTCCGACTGGGAGGCGGCAGGTCCGCCGCTCCCCTTGCAGGGGGACGCCTTGCTGGGGGGGTTTTACCTCAACGAACTGCTGTTGCGCCTGTGTCGGCGCCAAGACCCCCATCCCGAGCTGTTCCTGGCCTATGCCCGTGCGCTGGGGGAATTGGGCGAAGCGCGTCCCCTGGTGCTGGCACTGCGCTCGTTTGAGAAAGCCCTGCTGGACAGTTTGGGGCTGGGGCCGATGCTGACGGAGGACCGCAGCGGCGCGCCCATTCGCCCCGGGCAATGGTATCGTTGTTCCCCCCAGGGCGGACCCCAGCCCATCGTCGGCCCCGGTCGCAGCCCATGGGAAGTGCCTGGCACGGCCCTGCTCGCGCTGGCCGGGGAACCACTGGTGATTCCCCCCGAATTGCAGGCGGCGGTGAACGGGCTGTTCCGCGTGCTGATTGCCGATCAACTGGGAGGGGCGCCGCTGCGCACCCGCGCGCTCTGGCAAGCGCTGCACCGCCCTGCCTTAGCCGATTTACCCCGTGAACCCGAGGTTTGACGTTCTTCCATGCATGCGCTGGCTTCCCTCCCCGCCTTGGGGGTAAACATCGACCATGTGGCAACCTTGCGGCAGGCGCGCCACACGCGCTATCCCGACCCGGTACAGGCCGCCTTGCTGGCGGAGCAAGCTGGCGCAGACAGCATCACCGTGCATCTGCGCGAGGATCGGCGCCATATCCAGGAGCGGGACGTGCGGCTGCTACGCGCGCTGGTGCAGACGCGACTCAATCTGGAGATGGCGGTGACCCCCGAGATGCTGGCATTTGCTGTGGAAGTCGTGCCTCAGGCCTGTTGCCTGGTCCCCGAGCGGCGTGCGGAACTCACTACGGAAGGGGGGCTGGATGTCCTGGCTCACGAAGAGGACATCGCCGCAGCCTGTTGCCGCCTGGCGGCGGCGGGCATCGCGGTCGCGCTGTTCATCGATCCGGATCCGACGCAGATCGCGGCCAGCCTGCGCACCGGCGCCGCGGCGGTGGAACTGCACACCGGGGCCTACGCCGATGCGATCCATCCCGCCGAGCAGGCGCGCGAACTGGCGCGGCTGGTAGCGGCTGCCGAGCAGGCGGCCGGGGCAGGACTGGCGGTGCATGCCGGCCATGGCCTGAACTATGTCAATGTGGCGCCGGTGGCGGCGATTGCGCCGATCGTGGAGCTGAATATCGGCCATGCCATCGTGGCGCGGGCGGTGTTGAGCGGCATGCATGAGTCCGTGCGCGAGATGAAGCGGCTGATGGTGGAGGCGCGTCGGGCGTGATCCTCGGCATCGGCACCGATATCGTCGCGGTGGCGCGCCTGCGGGCCGTGTTGGCGCGGCGGGGAGACCGTTTCGCGCGCCGCATATTGCATGCCGGAGAATGGCCCGGTTACGCGGACGCAGCCGACCCTGGCCGCCTGTTGGCCCGCCGTTTCGCCGCCAAGGAAGCCGTAGCCAAGGCGCTGGGGACCGGCTTTCGAGACGGCGTAGGACCGTCCCAGATCCAGGTGGTGCACGATGCCAAGGGTGGTCCTGGCGCGCAGTTACATGGCGCCGCTGCCCGGGTCATGGCGGCGCAGGGTGGTGTGCGGATGTTGTTGAGTGTGAGCGATGAGCGAGAGTATGCGGTGGCTTACGCCATGCTGTGGGGCGCGGCGGGTTGATCCGGCCCGAGATCCTCCAGGACGGCTGCCATCGCCAGGGACAATTGCTCAACCAGTGCGCCTGTCTGGGCGTCCGGTCCACTGTCGCGCAGGTGGTTTTCCAGCGTGGCAGCGGCATTCTTGAGCGCCGGCAAGCGGCAAAAGGCCGCTGAACCATGGACTTTGTGGGCCAGGGCCTGCAGGGCAGCGTGGTTCGTCTGACCCCACGCCACGGCCAAGGCAGCGCGCTGGGCGGACAAGTCTTCTCTCAGGAGCGCCATCAAGGCCGGATCCTGAGCCAGCGAGGAAATCATAGGCGTCACCGACCGCCGCTCAATTGCGGACGCGCTGCCGACCCCATGACGACCCAAAAGGGCCAGTAGATCGGCCTCGTCCACCGGTTTGACGAGGCAGTCGTCCATGCCGGCTTCACGGAATTTCACCCATTCCTCCGGCACTGCGTCGGCCGTCACGGCCAGGATCGGGGTGCGCTGGCCGACCACTTCCAGTCGCCGCATGGCCCGCACGGCATCCAGACCACTCATGACCGGCATGTGCACATCCAGCAGCACGGCGTCATAACGCTGGCGGGCAAAGCACTCCAAGGCGCCCTGCCCTTCGCTCGCCTCGTCCACCTCCGCCCCCTGTTGGCGCAACAGGGTTGCCAGCAGGCGCAGATTGATGCGATTGTCGTCGGCCACGAGCAGGCGACAACCCGCCAGGACACCTTGCTGCTGATGTGTCAGCACCGGCACCAGTGCGCAAGGTCCATCCGGCATCAGCAACTGACACAGACGGGCATAGAGTTCCTGCCGATGCAGCAGCTTTGGCAGGCAGGCCACGGCGCCGGCGGCGCGGATCTGGGCGTGTACGGAGGGATCCAGGGCGTTGATCAGCGCCACCACCTGGCAGCCGCCTGCGCGCAGGGCCTGGAACTGGGCCGTGACTTCCGACAAGCGCAGGTCCTGCGCGGACAGGCCGGCGACGATCAGGGCCGGCTGACGGTGAGCCCGTTGCAGCAGTTGCTGGGGGGTTTCTGCTTCCTCCACCGTCATGCCCCAGCTTTCCAGGCGATGACGCAAGGCCAGCCGACTGAGCGGAAAGGCATCCCAGACCAACACCCTCTGGCCGCTCAGCGCGCGCAGTGGCGCCTCCTCGACGATCGCGGCGTGCGACCGTTCGAGCGGGACCGTGAACCAGAATGCCGAGCCCTTGCCTGGTGTACTGTCCACGCCAATTTCCCCACCCATGGCCCGGACCAGGCGTTCGGAAATGAACAAGCCGAGGCCGGTGCCGCCAAACTGACGAGTGGCGCGGGCATCGACTTGCGTGAAGGGCTGGAAAATCTGATGTTGTTGCTGGGCATCGATGCCAATGCCAGTGTCGGTGACTGTGAAACGAATCACGGGACCCTGGTCGGTTTCATCCGCCAGAGTGGCCCGCACAGTGATCTGGCCATGTAAGGTGAACTTCACGGCATTGCCCAGCAGGTTGGTCAGTATCTGACGCACGCGCTGGGCATCACCGTGCAACAGCGTGGGGACATCCCGATATAACAGGGGGACCAGTTCCAGCCGCTTTTCAAAGGCCAGCGGGGCGAGCATGCCGGCGACCTCTTCGAGCAGCCGGGCGAGGTCGAAATCCACCCGGTACAGGCTCAGTTTGCCCGCCTCGATGCGGGAGAAATCCAGGATGTCCTCAATGATGCCCAGCAGGTTTTCCGCAGATTGGTGAATGATCTGGGTGTATTCCTGGGGTTCGGCAGGAAGCGGGCTGTTGGCCAGCAGGCGGGCGAAACCCAGGATGCCGTTGACCGGGGTGCGGATTTCGTGACTCATGTTGGCCAGGAAGCGGGACTTGACGCGGTTGGCTTCCTCGGCGCGCTGCCGCGCCAGGTCCAGCTCGACGTTCTTGATTTCCAGCTCTTCCAGCGTGGTGCGAAGCTCGGCATTGGACTGATAGATCTGGCCTTGCAAATCCTGACGGGTCGCCAGCAGGGCATCGGCCATGGCATTGATGCCTCGCTCCAGGGTGCCCAGCTCGCCGCCGGACACTTCGGGCACGCGCCGGGTGAGCTGGCCGCGGCGAAAGCTGCGCACCGCCCGGGTCAGACGCAGCACCGGCACCACGATGTCACGACTGGTGCTGAGGGCGAGGAAATAGCTGATCAGCAGCCCCACGCCGATGATCAGCGTGCCATTGAACAACACTTCCATCTGGCGCATGCGGGTCAGGGTGCGCGACAGGCGGATAGTCACCTCGCCGAGTAGTGGTCCGTCCTCGCTTGCCGTGGCGGTGATGGCGCGGGTGAACAGGGTCTCGTCGCGCTCCCGGCCGCGCAGCCAGCGGCTGAAGCGCGAGGTGTCAGCGTCGCTGTCCTCCTGCGGCGGGCGGCTGCGGCGCAGCACCACGTCCCCGCGGCGGTCGGTGATCACCACGTCCACCACGCTGGGTGTTTCGAGCATCACCGTGATCTGGTCGGCCAACAGGGCGCGATTCCCGCTGACCAAGGCGTTTCGGGCCACAGGGATCATCTGGCGCGTCAGGGCCTCTCCCTTGTCCTGGTGGATCTGGGCCAGTTCCTGGATGCGCAGGTTGATGACATAGAAGCCCAGGATGAGGGCGATGAGCGTTGGTGGTACCAGCGCCATCAGCAGCATGCGATCCCGAATGCCCCAGCGCTTGAACACGATATCCTCCAGGGTTTGAGTTAGATGCCTTTTGAAAAACGCATTCGTCGACGACCAGTTCGTGGGTGCGAGCAGCCCCTCTTTCGGCGCCTCGCGCATTTGCCGCTGTGCCCGGCGCCCCGCCTGGATGCTGCAAAAGTCCTTGCGACACCTTCCATTGTAGAGAAGCGTAGCCCGCCGGGGGGCTGCCCGGTTCAGTCGCGCGGTGTATGGGCGGCCAGGCGCAGCAGGTTCGCCAGTTGGGGGGCGGTTACCTGCAGATCATAATCAGCCGCTACCCGCGTGCGCCCAGCCGCGCCGAGCCGTGCGCGCAGCGCCGCATCCTCCCGCAGCTGATTCATCGCCCGCGTCCAGTCCGCCGACGTCGTAGCGAGGTAACCGTTGACGCCGGGCTCGACCAACTGGCGGTTGACACCCACCGGCGAGGCGA
>JBAUIG010000188.1:0-2275 GCA_049682735.1 Candidatus Macondimonas sp.
AAAAAAGAGGCCCCTTGCGGGGCCTCACAGAAGCATTCAAACGGATTGTTTGGATTGAGGGGCGTTTCAGACGCTGTAGAGCGTCACCACGCAGGCGCCGCCCAGACCTAAGTTGTGCTGCAGGCCGACCTTGGCGCCTTCCACCTGGCGCTTGTCCGCCTGGCCACGCAACTGCCAGCACATCTCGGCGCACTGGGCAAGGCCCGTCGCACCCAGGGGGTGGCCCTTGGAGAGCAGACCGCCCGAGGGATTGACCACCCACTTGCCGCCATAGGTGACGTCACCTTCATTGATCAACTGCTCGGCGCCGCCTTCCTCGCACAGGCCCAGGGCCTCATAGGTGATCAGCTCATTGGCGGTGAAGCAGTCATGCAATTCGATGACATCCACATCCTGCGGCCCCAGGCCGGACTGTTCGTAGACATCCTGGGCGGCCTTCTTGGACATGTCATAGCCCACCACCTTGATCATGGAGTTTTCGTTGAACGAGGACTCCATGTCGGTGACCATGGACTGACCGACGATGTAGATCGGCTTGTTCTTGGCGTGCTTCTTGGCGAATTCCTCGGAGCACACGATGGCGGCGCCGGCGCCGCAGGTGGGCGGGCAGCACTGCAAGCGGGTGATGGGTCCGTAGTAATGCGGCGATTCGAGCACCTCTTCCACCGTCAGCGCGTCGTGGAAGATGGAGCGGGGGTTGTTCAGCGCATGCTGGCGATTCTTCACTGCGATCTTGGCGAAGGCCTCGTTCGAGGTGCCATATTTTTCCTGGTGCTCGCGCCCGGCGCCGCCAAAAAGTTGTGCGGTGGGCGGGGCATTGGTGAATTTCTGGGCCTTGAACATCACGCCCATATGCTTGTCCATGGGGTTCTGCCGATCGGTGTACTTGGCGCCCAAGGCACCCTTTTCCATCTTCTCGAAGCCCATGGCCATCACGCACTCTGCGATGCCGCCTTCCACCAGTTGCTTGGCCAGCATCAGGGCGGTGGAGCCGGTGGAACAGTTGTTGTTGACGTTGTAGATCGGGATGCCAGTCAGGCCAAGCTCATACATGGCCCGCTCGCCCGAGGTGCTTTCCCCGTAGACATAGCCGACCACGGCCTGCTCGACCAAGTTGTAAGGGATGCCGGCGTCTTCCAGCGCCTGCTGGCCGGCCGCCTTGGCCATCATGTGATAGTCGGGGCTGCTGCCCGGTTTGGCAAACTGGGTCATACCGTTGCCGATTACGCAAACCTTGCGTCCCATGGGTGTCTCCTCGTCTTTTAGATGTGATGGATGAAAAAAACATTCAGGGATCGGAGCGCGGCCCACTCGCCGCGCCCTTCTCCGGGTCAGTTTAGCGCATGAACGCCATGGTCGATTCCTGGATATTGCGCACCATCTTGGCGTCGGTGAAGTCGGTCACCGCCTTCCAGTTGTCGCGCAATTCTTCCAGGCTGGCCACGCCGGCTTCGGCCGCGCTCTTATAGCCGTTGGTGCGGATCCAGCCCAGCTTGAAGAAGCGACCGGCACCGACTTCGAACAGCGAGCCGCTTTCCTTGCTTTCTTCCGCGCACAGCCAGCCCACCAGCGGCGCAACGGCCTCGGGCCGCAGCTTTTCCAGCAGCGGTGGCGGCATGACGGTTTCGGTCATGCGCGAACGGGCTACCGGGGCAATCACGTTGGTGTTGATGTTGTACTTCTTGCCTTCGTGGGCGAGGGTCTGGCCCATGCCGTAGAGGCCCAGCTTGGCGGCCGAGTAGTTGGTCTGGCCGAAGTTGCCGTAGATGCCCGCAGCCGAAGCGGTGAGGATGACGCGGCCATAGGACTGCTCGCGGAAGAAAGGCCAGGCGGCCTTGGTCATGCAGAAGGCGCCGCGCAGATGCACTTCCATGATCTTGTCCCAGTCTTCCTCGCTCATCTTGGCGAAGGACACGTCGCGCAGGATACCGGCATTGTTGATCAGCATGTGCACGCTGCCAAAGGCGTCCTTGGCAATCTGCATGGTCTTCTCGGCGCCTTCCATGGTCGAGACCGACTCATAGCTGGCAACGGCCTTGGCGCCCATGGCGACGATTTCGTCGACCACCTTGTCGGCTGCGGACTTGCTGGCGCCTTCGCCGCTGAAGCTGCCGCCCAGGTCGTTGACGACCACGTTGGCGCCGCGCGAGGCGAACAGCAGGCAGTAGGCCCGGCCCAGCGAACCGCCACCGCCGGTGACCACCACCGTCTTGCCGTCATAACGAATCTCGGACATATGAATACTCCCTTGGAGGTTGTGTTGCGATTGCAAGAG
>JBAUIG010000189.1:0-2358 GCA_049682735.1 Candidatus Macondimonas sp.
AGGGAAAAGATCAGCACCACCCGCTTGCCGCCCCCATCGGCCAGGCGTGAAAACCCCAGGCGTATGATGATCGACGTCAGCGCAAATGCCAGGGTCAGGATGGTAACTGGGGTGATGTCTCTGGCCAGTGCCTGTGCCTGAGAAAACACCAGCACGGTGCCAAAGGCCAGCCCCATGAGCAGAGCGGCGATGCAAATTGCGCCGATGATGGGTTCGCTGGCGAGTTGCCGCCACGAACGGGATACGCCTGACTTCAGGCGGCTTGGATGTGACGCAGGCGTGGGCAATACCAGGCTCAGCAACAAAGCCAATCCACTCCAGGCAAGGGACAGCAGAAAAACCGGGGCGAAGCCAAGGCCGTGCGCGATCCATTCCGCCAGGGCGGGCGCCAGGCCGTAGGTGATAAGGGTGGAGACGCCGAACAGACCCAGGGCGCTGCCGCGGCGGGCGGGATCCACCACATCCACCGCCAGGGTCGAGGAATTGACGAACCAGCAGGCAAAGGCCAGCCCCTGCAGGCCACGCAGGAGATAGGGCCACGGTCCCAGTTCCTGAACCATCCCGAAAGCCAGTGCGGTCGCGCCCAACAGGACCGCGCCCAGAATCAGGAAAGGGCGCCGCCCGTAGCGGTCCGAGCCGCCGCCAATGGCCGGCAGGCAGGCCACCATGACCAGCCCATAGCTGGCCATGATGGCACCCACCTGGCCTTCCTGTGCCCCCAGGACCGTGATGAGATACTTCGGCAACAGGAAGAACGTGGCAAAACCCATGAAAAAACAAAAATTCGCCGCCATGAGGCTGGCAAAAGCATGTTTTTCAAGCGTGGCCTTCCAACGGGTGAGGGCGGAACGGGCTGGCATGAAAATTCCCATGAAGCAACGCATTATTATAAATCGGCATCAGCTATTCGATGGAGGCGATGCATGCATTTCGAGGACTTGATCCGGCAACGCTACAGCGCCCGCGCCTTTCAGGATCGCGCCGTACCGGAGCCGACCTTGCGCGCCATTTTGACACTCGCCCAACACACCCCTTCCTGGTGCAACACCCAGCCCTGGGAGCCGGTGGTGACCGTCACACCCGCCGCAACCGATCGCTTCCGCGAGGCGCTGTGGGCGCATGTCCAGGCCGGGCGGCCGCCGCGGCCGGATCATCCTTTCCCGGTGCGTTACGAAGAGCCCCATGCCACTCGCCGCAAGCGCTGCGGTGGCGCGCTCTACACTGCCCTGGGCATCGCCCGGGAAAATAAGCGCGGGGCGTTCGAGCAAACACTGAAGAATTTCCGCCTGTTCGAGGCGCCTCATGTGTTGTTGATGTTTTGCCATGAAAGTCTGAGTTTCTATGGCGGGGTGGATTGCGGCTTGTACCTGCAATCCTTCTTGCTCGCCGCCCAGGCACATGGCGTCCAGACCTGTGCCCAGGCCGCTCTGGCGACCTATCCCGATTTCGCGCGCGCGTATTTCGATATTCCCGCCGATCGCAAGCTGCTGTTCGGTTGCTCCTTTGGCTATGCGGATCCGGATGATCCGGCCAATAACTTCCGCACCGAGCGCGAATCCATCGAGACCCAGGTGCGTTGGATCGACCAGTAAGCGTCAACGCGAGAAGGCCGCAACGCCCATCAGGACGCCCAGACCCAGGAGGATGAAGCTGAGCGCCGCAATCGTGCGGATGGTCTTCAGCGGGAGGCGGCGGGCGAGTCGGTCACCCAGCAGGACCACGGGGGCATTGGCCAGCAGCATCCCCAGGGTCGTACCACAGGTCACCGCGAACCACTGGCCTTGCTGGGCGGCCAGTCCCACTGTGGCGATCTGGGTCTTGTCGCCCATCTCGGCGAGGAAAAACAGCACCAGCGTGGTGCCCAGCACGCCAAAGCGCGGGGAAAGTTCGGGATCTTCGTCAAGCCGGTCCGGGATCAGCACCCAGGCGCCCATGATGACGAACAGTCCTCCGACGCCCCAGCGCAGTTGATCGGGCGTGAACAGCGCGCCCACCTGGCTGCCAAAAACGCTTGCCAAGCCGTGGTTGACGAGGGTGGCGATCAGGATGCCGATCAGGATGGGCACGGGACGGCGGTAGCGGGCCGCGAGGAAGAGGGACAGCAGTTGGGTTTTGTCGCCGATTTCGGCCAGGGCAATCAGGCCTGCGGCAAGCAGAAAAGTCGTCATTGTCATGCATTCCCAGGGCCGGCGAGAAAACCCGTGACTCCGCTGTGCCGGCCCTATCCGACAGCGGAATCACAGGTCTCGTCAGGTCCCTGGGACCGCCCGCACCATGACCGAAACGGTCAATCATGTTGATACGGACACCGGCCGCGAACGGCGCGGGCGACTACTCCCCCATGAAGCGCAAAAGTAT
>JBAUIG010000190.1:0-5276 GCA_049682735.1 Candidatus Macondimonas sp.
TGAAAAGTCCACCGAACTTATGGCTAGCCAGTTTGTTGTCATCAAGCATTCTTGAGATCAACGCCTCTTCTATGCTCCTTGTTCTAAGATTGGTGACTATGAAGTTGTTTAACAGGGCCTCACGCAGAGAACAATAAAACAACACGGTGCCGACGTTTTGGCCTTGCGGCGCACTCGAGTGGCCAGTAGGTGACTTGGAGTGGTAGGCCTGTTGAACGAGATTAACCAGGACCAGAATGTTGATATGGAACGCCCCTCGACCTCCTTCGCTGGGGGCGTTGCAGTGCTTGCATGGGTGCCCCTTCTTCAGCCGATCGGGGTCTCGGTCAATAACTCCGCAGTTTTTGCAAATGAAATGATTGGAAACGAGCGTGTGTAGTCTCTGACTGTCAATCTTGGAGAGGGGTTTCATTGGGTACGACGCCTAACTATATTTAGACACCCAAAATGGTATCTTGCTATACACTTTGTGGTGCACATAAGTTTTTGAGATCGAGACTAAAAAGGGGGCTCTCGATCACGTCACACGTTGTAAAACGCCCTACAACACATGTCGACCACACCCTTGGCGCAGCAGCCAAACCCGCCCTGTTCACTCAAACAGGATAGTCCGCCTCGGCGGGATAGACGGCGCCATCGACATAAACGCGCTTCATGGCGATGCCATTGGCGGCGTGAATCGGGACGACGCAGCCGCCGACGCCACAGGCCATGAATTCCTCCAGCGACACCTGGCAGGGCAGGTCGAACTCGCGTGCCAGCCCAGCGACCGCGCGGAGCATGGGTTCGGGGCCGCAGGTGTACAGCATCGTCTGGTCGCGTGTCGCGGCGTCGAGCGGCGTCAGATAGGCGCGCGCAAGATCGGTGACATAACCTGCATGGTAACCGGGTTGGCCCCGGATCGACGAGGATGCTTCACCTGCGCCGCTATCCGAATATGCATCAACCGAAATAAACTGAGAAGCCAAGCCCACGGCGCGCCGATCATCGAGGGTGGCGAAATCGTTTTACACGCGCACGGCAGCTTACCCGAGGCGCCAGGAAGGCAACCCCCAGCGATGCGGGGAATGCAGCGTCACTGAACGGCCGGAGACGGATGGCGGTCGATCATCCCGGCGATCAGCCTCAGACTGCCGTGGCGTTACAGTCCCATGCAGTTGGCGTAATAGGTGACCGTACCGGGCCAATCCGAGAACATCCCCTTGACGCGCACCTGTCGCGCCAGCACGTCCAGCGCGATATACATGTCGCTGTCCTTGCGGATGGCCTCGCCAGCCGGATCGAAAGCGTAATAGAAACCGGCCTTGGCGGCGCCCTGGCGCAGGTCGGCGCGTTCGAAGCTCCAGGTGATGATGTCGAAGCCGAGCCGCTTGAGGTCCTTGGCCAGCCTGGACGGCACCACCTGGCCGTTTTCCACGCTCAGCAACGCGGGTATGGGCGGCGCCACTATGCGCACGCCGAGTTTCCGGAGGCGGATCAGCTCGGCGAAAGGCAGGGACGGAATGGTGTCACGGGCTGTGGCGTCATAATCGACCAGATACACGGCCTGACGGCCATAGGCCGGCTCGTGCTCGATCCAGTACAGGATGTCTTCGAGGTTGAACGATTGGGGCCAGGCATCCCGGGGCTCGACCCCGCCCGCGCGCAAGGCGTCGATCATCCGCTGGGCATACTGGGCCTGCCCGCCGAACACGGTAGTGATACGTTGCGCATCCCCGCCCTTGAGTTCCGGCGTGTGTTTGACGCCGAGCTCGCGGTTGAGCGCAATGCTCTCGCTCAGGGTCATCAAGGTGCCGCGGCCGGTGTAGAGATCCGTGCGCCAGTCGGCAGTGCCGCCAAGATAACCCGCCGCGTCGGCCGCGGCCGGGTTGCTCGCGTCCATCTTGCCGGTCAGCGACTTGAACTGATCCAGCGTCAGATCGCTGGCGCAGCACATGGGCTCCGATCCGGGTCCGGCATAGGGCACCGAGCACTGCGCATTCAGCGGCGTGTTGACGATGTTGGTGGTGGTGTGCAGATCGCATTCGGCATGCCGGCACACCAGCCCGCCGTCGCGCGTGAAGGTCACATCACACTCGACGATGCCAGCGCCCATGCGCGCGGCCGCCTCATAGGACTCACGGGTGTGTTCCGGAAACTGCAGCGCGGCGCCGCGATGGCCGATCGAAAAATCAGTGCGCCGGAAGCGCTGGTTCTGGCAACTGGCCAGCTCGGACTTGAGCGCGCCGTCATCCATGCCAGCCACCAGATAGAACGGCCGCGGTCCGACCTGAACAGCCGCCCGCTCGCTGCCGAAGGCTTGGGAGATGTGCCGGTCGGCATTCTGATCACCGATTCCGGCTGCAACCGGCGCGTTCACCGCAATTGCCATCATGCCGGCGACCGCGAGCGTGAATCTCATCATCCGTTTCATCATGCTGTCCTCCCTTGACGATAGGATGGGCGGCAGGGCCCGAACGCCTACACTGTCGGGATTACTTGTTAAGTGGGCATTTCAGCGGGGTGACAATGCTGTGACCGGCCGCAGAGACCTGTCCCGACCGCGTCGAACGGGCAGTTCGGCGTCGTTGCCCTGCGGACTGACCCGTCTCAGCGCCGCCTCGCAAAATCCTATGGATAGGAGGTGGCACGCACTTGTGATTGAAAGGGGTTCTCAGAGGAAATCGTCAGGGGCCATCGCCCATGAGCTGGGAGCGCTCCTCGCCAGCGCGGCCGGCACCAGCCTGATGTGCTGTCTGCGCACCAAAGCCGGCGCTGTGACGAGCCGTAATTTGCAATCGAATGAAGGCCGCAGCAAACATTCTGCAAGTGTCACTGGCACGGTTGCCACCGAGCGCCGCGAGGGACGCTCGCCGCAATCCCGATCGAAGGTGAGCCGCTGAGCAATGATCTCTATGTAATCTGGCGCGATGCATTGCTGCGGACAGCCACGACGCTTAGCCTGGGGGTTGGCCGAACAGTCGGCAATCTCCGGCGCCCGAGCATTCTCGCTCGTTGCGTCGAGGCTGATTCTCAGGACTGACGCTGGTGGCGCGCTTTCGCTGAGGAATTTGCCGAAGAAGAAACGCAGCGTGTCACAGAGCTGGCGCGCTGGCTGACGCTACACTGGGCTAATAAGGCCTTGCCTATCGACCCTGAATTTGCGAACGAGGCGTTCATGATCATGAGCTATGCCTTTCCGCCTGCGCCCGTCATCGCCATTCCAGCGATATCGAGCAAGCCATTTCCGGTGCGCCATATCTATTGCGTGGGGCGCAACTACGCGGCCCATGCCAGGGAAATGGGGAGTGATCCGGACCGTGAGTGGCCAATATTTTTCATGAAGCCGGCCCATGCCATCCTGCCCAATCAATCCGTGATGCCTTATCCGCCGGCGACGGCGGACCTGCAACCGGAGGTGGAGCTGGTGGTGGCCTTACAAACAGGCGGGCGTAACATTGCGGAAAATCACGTCCATGACCGCATCTTCGGCTACGCCGTAGGCCTGGACATGACGCGGCGCGACCTGCAGAAAGTCGCCAAGGAGCACGGCCACCCCTGGGACATGAGCAAGAGCTTTGATGGCGCCGCACCGATTTCGGCGATAACGCCGACTTTCCATACCGGGATCATCACCCGGGGCAAGATCGAGCTTAAAGTCAATGGCGAGGTCCGCCAGTCCGCTGATCTCGGCGACATGATCTGGCGCGTTCCGCAGATCATCAGTGCCTTGTCGAGGCTGGTCGAGCTGCATCCTGGCGATCTGATCTTCACCGGCACCCCGGCCGGAGTGGGTCCGGTGTTATCCGGGGACCGGATCGAGGCCACCGTCGCGGGGCTGGAGCCGCTCCTCATCACCATTGGCTAGGCGATTCAGGCGGGCTTGTTCAGCGGTGACCGGCAGACCAGGGTCACGGGATTGTAGCCTCCTCGCGTACCCCTGATGGACCGGCCGCGCCAGCATGTGCCGATAGTGCGCGCGTCCGCGGCGATGGCCGTGCTGGCGCATGTGTCCGTGTCGAAGGTGCGGGCAAAGCCCAACATGAACGACGCCCATGGCTTGGTGAACTCTTGGCTGGCCTGTATCGGGCTAGCAGGCCTGTATCGGCAATCCGGGGCTGATGGTATTCGTTTTCTTCAAGCCGGATAAACGGCGGCAGCGGGAAAGACAGGGCCATCCACGCACACCCGTTTCATGGCGATGCCATTGGCGGTGTGAATCGGCACCACGCAGCCGGCGCAGCCGCCGACGGCGCAGGCCATGAATTCCTCCAGCGACACCTGACAGGGCAGGTCGAACTCGCGTGCCAGCCCGGCGACCGCGCGCAGCATGGGTTCGGGGCCGCAGGCGTACAGCGCCGTCTCGTCCCGCGTCGCGGCGTCGAGCGGCGTCAGATAGGCGCGCGCCAGATCGGTGACATAACCCGCATGGCAGCCGGGTTGGCCACGGGCACTGCTCAGGCGGCAGGGGATGCCCCAGTCCTCCAGCAGGGCGAGGGTGCCGATGGCATCGGCCGGCTGGCCGGGGATGAGCAGCCGCGAGGGGCGGATGGGGAAGGGAAAGGGCAGTTCGGAGCCGAGAAAGACACAGGGTTTCGCCTGCGGATCCTGGCGCAACCGGTCAGCCAGGAAAATCATCGGCGGCATGCCCACCCCGCCGCCGAGCAGCAGCGCGCGCGGGCGCTGGGGATCGGGACGAACCGGCTGGCCAAGGGGGCCCATCATGCTCAAGGCTTGGCCGGTTTGCTGCCGGGCCAGTTCCCGGGTGCCCTGGCCCACGACCTTGTAGAGAATTTCGACCCAGCCCTGATCCGGATTGACGCGCAACAGTGACAGCGGGCGGCGCATGGGCAGCGCCGGATCGCATTGCAGGTGAACGAACTGGCCGGGTGCGGCGCGCCGGGCGCATTCCGGTGCTTCCAGCGTGAGCAGCCATTGTTCCGGGGCTGGCGAGTGATGGGCGACGATGCGCGCCGTTTCCAGGAAGATCGTGCCGCGATGAGCGGAAGTCATGGCCAGTCGCTCCCGGAGGCGTCGAGACGATAGACCACCCGCCCTCCCAGCAGGGTGTGGGTGACCCGGCCACGCAAGGGCCGATCCAGAAAGGGCGAGTTCAGGCCGCGGCTGACCTGGGTCTGTGCTGTTGGGGTCCAGATCGCCTCTGGATCCACCACGCACAGGTCGGCCGGGGCACTAGGGGCCAGCGGGTCCACGGGCAATCCCAGCGCCTGGGCGGGCGCGCAGGTGAGGCTGGCAATGGCGCGTGACAGGGGCAGGTGATCGGCCCACACCAGTTC
>JBAUIG010000191.1:0-20411 GCA_049682735.1 Candidatus Macondimonas sp.
GCAGCCTTCAAAGGACAGCCATTGGCCATCCCGACTGATCAGGCTGCCAGCTGTTTCGCTGAAGGTCCCGATGGGCAGCAACACATGAGCCGTGGCCTTGAGCGTCTCCGTCAGGTAGGGCGTCAGCACCACCCCAAAGGCTGCGCCGGAGAGCGCTGCAACGGCGGCGGCGGGATTGGCGGCTTCCCGTTCCGGCTCGGCGCCCAGCAGCAGGAACCCCTGCAAACCGCCGCTCAGCATCTCGCTCGCCGACCGCCCCGGAGCCGCCATTGGGCTGCCGCCGATGCCGCGGTGCGGCACGATACCACACAACCACGCGCCTGCGGTGTTGCCCCCGACCGGAAGCGTACCCAGCGCGGAGCCGGTCGCCTCGGCCACGAAGGCGGCCAGCGCCAACAGGGTCCCGGCACCGGCCTGATCCAGGGCCAGCTGACCCACGAGCAAGCTGGTTTGCGCACCGCGCATCAAATCCTCGGCGATTTGCACATGGGCCTGTTGCGGATCAACGCCCTGCACGGCGGCGCCCAGCGCTGCAGGGATCGCCTTGCCGCTGAGTTCGGACACCGCCAAGGCCACCGCCGCCAGCTCTTCCGCCAGGTCCTTGGCCAGCCGGTCGACCTGGACCGGAAAGCGGAAATCTCCATCCAGCGGATTGATGACACTCAACTGAGCGCCCCGCAGGCCTGCCTTGCGCAGCCGAAGGTGCAACAGTGGAATCTCCCGGCGCAGGTCGCTGCCGATAATCAGTGCCGCGTCCACCCGCTCCCAGGCGGAAATCGGCATCCCGAGATCAGGGAACAGACCTGCCCCGTCTTGGGCCGTAGCATCGGCTGCACCCAAGCGATGATCCAGGTTGGGACAACCCAGATGCTCGGCCAGACGGCGCAGCAGAAAATACTCCTCGACCGTCGCCGAAGGGGACGCAAGGATGCCCAATGCGTCGGCAGAAACACGGCGCAGCCCATCGGCTGCGGCGGCGAGAGCAGTTGGCCAGTCCGTACTACGCCAACGATCATTTTCCCGAATCATGGGCGTCAGCAATCGAGCTGGCGCATAAATGCCGGTGTAGCTGAAGCGGTCTCGATCGGCGATCCAAGTCTCATTAAAGGCCTCCGCCTCACGTGGTACCACGCGCATCACACGGCCGCCGCGCACATGAGCGGCCAAGTGCGTGCCCCAGCCGTCATGGGGCGAGAGGGTGGGTCGTTCAATCAGTTCCCAGGGCCGCGCGGTATAGCGAGACGGCTTGGCCGTAAGGGCCCCTACCGGACACAGGTCGATGACATTGCCAGCCACTTCGGAAGTCAGCGCATGTTCGACATAGGTCCCGATCGCCATGAATTCCCCGCGCCCGGTGGCGCCGAGCTCCTTCACACCGGCGATCTCCTCGCCGAAACGCACACAACGGGTGCAGTGGATACAGCGGGTCATATCAGTGGAGACCAGCGAACCCAGGTTCGGATCGGCCACAATGCGCTTGCGTTCGCTGTAGCGTGAGGCATCTCTTCCGAAACCCAGGGCCAGATCCTGGAGTTCACATTCCCCGCCCTGATCGCAGATGGGACAGTCAAGCGGGTGGTTGATCAAAAGGAATTCCATGGTGCCCTGCTGGGCATCCAGGGCTTTGGCGGAGCGGGTGAAGATCTTCATCCCATCGGAAACCGGGGTTGCGCAGGCCGGCACCGGCTTGGGCGCACGCTCCATTTCCACTAGACACATGCGGCAGTTGGCAGCAATTGACAGCTTCTTGTGGTAGCAGAACCGCGGAATATAAACACCCGCCTGATCGGTCAGCTCGATCAGCATCTGTCCCTTGCGTCCCTTGATGGAGACGCCGTCGACCTCGATTGTGACCTCATCAGTGCTCATAATGCGTCTATCCAATCCCTGTTTGTCGCCAGAAATCCCATCAGGCCACTGCCAACGCCGGGGCGGGTGCGCCAACCAGGCAACGCTTGTGGTCGACGTGATATTGGAATTCATCGCGGAACTGCTTGACGAAGCTTCGAACCGGCATGGCCGCCGCATCACCAAGGGCGCAAATGGTCCGTCCCTCGATACGGGAAGCCACCTGATCCAGCAAGATCAAATCCTCAGCGCGTCCCAGGCCATGTTCGATACGCCGCACCACCCGGTGCAACCAACCCGTCCCTTCCCGGCAGGGGGTGCACTGACCACAGGACTCTGAAAAATAGAAGCGCGAGATGCGTTCCAGCACCTTGACCATGCAGGTCGTGTCATCCATCACGATGATGGCGCCCGAACCCAGCATGGACCCGGCCTTCACCACCGAGTCGTAATCCATGTTCACGTCCATCATGACCGCCCCATGCACCACAGGTACGGACGATCCACCGGGGATCACCGCCTTGAGCTTGCGGCCATCCCGCACACCGCCCGCCATTTCCAGCAAGGTCGCAAAGGGCGTTCCCAGAGGCACCTCGAAATTCCCCGGCCGATTGACATGACCGGAGACGGAAAAGATTTTGGTGCCACCCGCCTTCTCCACCCCCAGGCCCGAGAACCAGGCCGGGCCTCGGCGCAGGATGACCGGCACGGAGGCAAAGGTTTCGGTGTTGTTGATGGTGGTCGGGCGACCATAGAGTCCATAAGTGGCAGGAAACGGGGGCTTGAAGCGCGGCATGCCTTTCTTGCCCTCCAGTGATTCCAGCAGGGCCGTTTCCTCGCCGCAGATGTAGGCGCCGGCGCCCAGGTGGGCGTACAGATCGAAATCCACGCCGGATCCCAGGATGTCGCGCCCCAGCAGACCCTGCTCATAGGCTTCCTTGAGCGCCTGGCGAAAGCGATTGAAAGGCTCATCCATGAACTCGCCGCGCAGGTAGTTGTAGCCCACCGTGGCGCCCATGGCATAACCCGCGATGGCCATGCCTTCAATCAGCGCATGGGGGTTATAGCGCAGGATATCGCGATCCTTGCAGGTACCCGGCTCGCTTTCATCGGAATTGCAGACCACATACTTCTGCCCCGTGACATTGCGCGGCATGAAGCTCCACTTGAGGCCCGTCGGGAAGCCGGCGCCCCCGCGCCCGCGCAAACCCGACGCCTTGATCTCCTCGATCACGGTTTCGGGCGCAATACGCTCGTCCAGAATCCGCCGCCAGGCCTGATAGCCCCCGACCTTGAGATAGGTTTCCCAAGTCCAGGGCTCCTCGAACTGGCGCGTCACGTAGCAGACCGCATTTTGTTCCATCGATTTACTCCAGCGTGTCGATGATGCGATCGACCTGATCGGGCGTCAGGCGCTCATGGTAGACATGGTCCACCATCATCATCGGAGCACCGCAACAAGCCGCCAGACATTCTTCTTCGGGTTTGAGAAAAATCCGTCCATCGGACGTGCTTTCACCCAATTTGATACCCAGCTTGCGCTCCAGATGGGCCAGGATTTCCTCCCCGCCCCGCAGCATGCAGCTGATGTTGGTGCAGACTGAAATGCTGTGCCGCCCCACCGGGCTGGTCTCAAACATGGAATAAAAGCTTGCAACCTCGTAGACCGCCATGGCTGGCAGATCAAGATAATCCGCCACGGCATCCATCAGCTCGGGTGTCAGATAGCCCTTGTTCTCATGCTGCACCGCGTGCAGGGCATAGAGCACTGCCGAACGTTTGCGCTCTGGCGGATACTGGATGAGCCAGTGATCGATTTCTTCACGAACATGGGCGGACAAACGCGCCGCCGGGCGCTGGGCACCTTCCGCTGTCACCGGTCAATCTCCCCGAACACGATATCCATGGTGCTGATCACCGCCACCACGTCTGCCAGCATATGCCCCTTGACCATTTCATCCATGGCTGCCAGATGGGGGAAGCCGGGGGCACGGATCTTCAGCCGATACGGTTTGTTGGCGCCATCGGAAATGAGATAGCAGCCAAACTCTCCCTTAGGCGCCTCGACCGCGGCATAGACTTCTCCCTCGGGAACACTATATCCCTCGGTGAAAAGCTTGAAGTGGTGGATCAAGGACTCCATGTCCTCCTTCATCTCTTCGCGGCGTGGCGGCGTGATCTTGTGGTTTTCCAGCATCACCGGGCCGGGATTGTGGCGCAACCAATCCACGCACTGGCGGATAATGCGGTTGGATTGGCGCATTTCCTCAACCCGGACCAGGTATCGATCGTAGCAATCGCCCTCGACGCCGACCGGGATGTCGAAATCCAGCCGGTCATACACTTCATAGGGTTGTTTCTTGCGCAGGTCCCACGCTACGCCCGAACCGCGCAGCATGGGGCCGGTGAAGCCGAGTGCAATGGCGCGCTCCGGGGAGACCGCTCCGATTCCGACCGTGCGCTGCTTCCAGATGCGATTGTTGGTGAGCAGGTTCTCGTACTCATCCACACACCCCGGGAAGCGCTCGGTGAAGCTCGCGATGAAGTCGAGCAATGAACCCTGGCGATCCTTGTTGAGGGCATCCAGGGACGACTTGCTGCGCACCGGGCTGGGCTGGTATTGCGGCATCCGGTCCGGCAGATCACGGGCCACACCACCTGGACGGTAGTAGGTTGCGTGCATGCGCGCACCGGAGACGGCCTCATAGACATCCATGAGCGCTTCACGCTCGCGGAAACAATAGAGGAAGACCGTCATGGCGCCAATGTCCAGGCCGTGCGAGCCCAACCACAGCAAGTGATTGAGAATGCGGGTGATCTCATCAAACATCACCCGGATATACTGGGCCCGCAAGGGCGGGGTGACGCCCAGGAGTTTTTCGATGGCCAGCACATAGCCATGCTCGTTGCACATCATGGAGACATAATCGAGCCGGTCCATGTAACCGATGCTCTGGTTGTAGGGCTTGGTCTCGGCGAGCTTTTCCGTGGCCCGGTGCAGCAGGCCCACATGGGGATCGGCGCGCTGTATCACCTCGCCATCCATCTCCAGCACGAGGCGCAGCACACCGTGGGCAGCAGGATGCTGCGGGCCGAAATTGAGCGTGTAGTTCTGGATGTCAGGCATCGGCGGATTTCTCCTCTCCGGCGACCAGGGACGAATCGTCAGCCCGAATCACCTTGGGCACCAGCACCCGCGGCTGGATCTGCACCGGCTCATAGATCACCCGGCCCTTCTCAGGGTCGTAGCGCACTTCCACATTGCCCGAAATCGGGAAATCCTTGCGGAACGGATGACCGATGAAGCCATAATCGGTCAGGATGCGGCGCAGATCCGGGTGGCCGCTGAAGTGGATCCCGTAGAGGTCGAACGCCTCGCGCTCGAACCAGTTGGCCGCTGGCCAGATATCCTGCACTGAATCGATGACCGGAAACATCGTATCAGCCAGCCAGACCCGGACACGCAAGCGCTGATTGCGACTCAGGGACAACAAATGGTAAACCGTGGCAAAGCGGCGCGGAGACCCTTGGTCCGGATCGTTGCGGCCGTCATAGCGTTTTACGCCGCGGCTGTAACCACGCGTCGTCGCCTCGCGGGTCACCCACTCCGTATCGCCATGCGCCAGATAGTCGACGCCACAAACGTCGCTCAGTTGGGCAAAGGCCAGCGCAGGGTCGGTTTTGAGCGTCTCGGCAACTGCCCGGATCTGGTCGGCCGGAACCTCCAGGGTCACCTCATCCGTGCGACCGTCATGCCAGACGGGATAATCCGGATAGCGCTGGCGCAATTGGGCGGCCAGATCGACCATCGACTGAGACATCGACCCTCCTAGCGCGCGATGGTGTTGGTGCGGCGGATCTTGTTCTGCAATTGCAAGATGCCATACAGGAGCGCTTCCGCAGTCGGCGGGCATCCCGGCACATAGATATCCACAGGAACTATGCGGTCACAACCGCGCACCACCGAATAGGAATAGTGGTAGTACCCGCCCCCATTGGCACAGGACCCCATGGAAATCACCCAACGCGGCTCGGCCATCTGGTCATAGACCTTGCGCAGTGCCGGAGCCATCTTGTTGCACAGGGTGCCGGCCACGATCATGACATCCGACTGCCGTGGACTCGGCCGAAACATGATGCCGAAACGATCCAGGTCATAGCGCGCAGCACCCACATGCATCATTTCGACCGCGCAGCAGGCCAGACCAAAGGTCATGGGCCACAACGAACCGGTGCGCGCCCAGTTGATGAGCTTGTCCGCCGTTGTGGTGACAAAGCCCTTTTCGAGAACGCCTTCTATTCCCATTCCAGCGCCCCCTTTTTCCACTCGTAGATGAAACCCACCACCAGGATGCCCAGGAAGACCGCCATGGCGAGCAAACCAAACAGGCCAATTTCTCGCAAGGCGATTGCCCAGGGAAACAGGAAGGCCACTTCCAGATCAAACACAATGAACAGGATGGCAACCAGGTAATAACGCACATCGAATTTGATGCGGGCATCCTCGAAGGCCTCGAACCCGCACTCATAGGGGGAGAGTTTCTCGGCATCCGGGCGATGCGGCCCAAGAACGAATCCCGCCGCCAGGGGAACGATCCCGATCACGGTGGCCAGCGCAAAGAAAATGAGAATGGGAAAGTAGTTTTCCAGCACGGTGATTCCCGCTCCCTTTCGGTTCGGCGAATCCGGATTCGGACATGCCGCTCGGATGAGTCCTGGATTTTTGGTGCCGATGGTCGGACTCGAACCGACACGACTTGCGTCACCACCCCCTCAAGATGGCGTGTCTACCAATTCCACCACATCGGCCTGTGTTTTGGGCAATCGGGAAAAGACCCGCTGTTTCACCGGCTGCCCAGTGGGCGCCCATTGTATACGTGGACCGCCCTATTTCCCAGCCTTGGGAGGCTCAGGAAGATCGGATTCTTGTTCCTTGCTGTCCGCGCCTTCTGGAGACGAAGGCGTAGCGCTGGGCGGGAGATCCGTGACCTCGGGAGCAACAACAGCAGGAGCTCCCACCCGATCCATCACGCTCTGCGCCTTTTCGGGGCGAGCAAAGAAATACCCCAAGGTCAGGCTGGTGACAAAAAAGAGTGTCGCGACAGCCGCCGTGGAGCGGCTCAGGAAGTTGGCTGATCCCCGCGCGCCGAACATGGTATTGGAGGCGCCAGATCCAAATGCGGCGCCCGCATCAGCCCCCTTGCCGTGCTGCAACAGGGCCAGCACGATAAGCGCAATTGCCAAAAGAAGATGAACAATCAAAACGGCCGTCTGCATGTCAATTCAATTCCTGGACGGGAAAATCAGCCGGCTGCCCGGCAGATCGCAAGAAAATCGGCTGCCTTGAGGGAGGCGCCGCCAACCAGACCGCCATCCACATCGGGCATGGCGAACAGGGCGGCCGCATTATCCGGCTTGACGCTGCCGCCGTAAAGGATGCGCAGGCCATCCGCAACCGCCATGCCCGCCTGATCGGCGGCCCAATTGCGAATAAAGGCGTGAACAGCCTGAGCTTGATCGGGCGTGGCATTGCGCCCGGTACCGATTGCCCAGACCGGCTCGTAGGCCACCACGCTGTGTGCCAGCGCGGACACACCTGCACCATCAATCGCCGCCTGAAGCTGAGCCGCCACCACGGCTTCGGTACGCAGGCCGTCCCGTTCGGCCAGGGTTTCCCCAACACACAGGATCGGAGTCAATCCCGCATCCAGGGCAGCAAGCATCTTTGCGCCCACGCCTTCGTTGGTCTCTCCCAACAATTGACGCCGTTCGGAATGACCCACCAAGACATAACGCGCGTCCATTTCGCGCAACATGGCGCCGCTGATTTCTCCGGTGCGGGCACCATCTTCGGTCTGGGCACACACATCCTGTGCCGCAAGCAGGACCCGGTCCTGATCCGCCAGCGCTTCCCGAACGGCTTCCAGGTAAATCACCGGCGGACAAATCGCCACAGTCACCGCAAAATCGGGGGGCAGTCCATCAAAAACATCGCGGGCCAAAGCCTGAGCGCTGGCTCGGCGTCCGTACATTTTCCAATTTCCTGCCACCATCTTCCCACGCATGACACACCCCACAGCAACTCAATTTGTCAGACCAGAACGGCAAGGCCTCCCCGCGATCATGGCACGACGCAATCGTCCGCGATACCTGCCAGACGCCGCACATGCACACGGACGACCTCCGGATCGGCGCCCTCCACCATGACCCGCAGCAAGGGTTCCGTGCCCGATGGGCGCAATACGACCCGGCCTTCGCGCCCCAATGCCTGCAGCGACTCCTGAATGGCGCGTTGCAACTTGGGATGACATGCCACCGCCCGTGCATCCGCTACCGGCACATTGATCAATTCCTGCGGATAGCGGGGCATGGCCGCGACCAGATCCTGCAGAGGGCGACCGGTTGCAGCCATGACCCCCAGAACCTGCAGGGCCGCGACGATCCCATCCCCGGTAGTGGTTCGATCCAGACAGATGATATGGCCAGATGGCTCGCCGCCGAGAACTCCACTCCCCCTTCGCAGCAGATCCATGACGTGGCGATCCCCGACGGGCGCCCGCTCAAACCCGATTCCCTGAGCCGCCAAGGCGTGCTCCAGACCCAGATTGCTCATCTCGGTTCCGACGACTACCCCCTGCAAACGACCCGTGCGCAGAAATTCGAGCGCGAGGACATACAGAATCTGATCTCCATCAATCAGTTCGCCACTGGCATCCACCAGAAGCACCCGATCGCCATCCCCGTCGAGCGCCATTCCCACATCGGCTCCCACCTCACGCACCAGGCGCTGCAGCGATTCGGGATGCAGGCTGCCACAGCCGTCATTGATATTAAGGCCGTTGGGACTGATCCCCATCGGGATCACTGTCGCGCCCAGTTCGGACAGGACATCGGGCGCAATGTGGTAAGTCGCGCCATGGGCACAATCCACGGCAATCCGCATGCCCTTGAGGCTGATCCCGGCGCTCAGCGTGGACTTGCAGAATTCAATGTAACGGCCGGTCGCATCGGTAATGCGAGATACCTTACCCAGACGCGCCGAATCGACCATGGGCAAAGGGCCTTCCAAAGCCTGCTCAATCAAGCATTCGATCTCATCCGACAACTTGTCGCCGGTGGGGGAAAAAAACTTGATGCCGTTGTCGTGAAAGGGGTTATGGGATGCGCTGATGACCACGCCGGCATGGGCCCGGAAGGTTTTGGTAAGATATGCGACGGCAGGGGTTGGCATGGGTCCCAGTAGCCGCACCCCCACCCCGGCCGCTGAAAATCCAGCCTCCAAGGCGGATTCAAACATATAACCCGAAATGCGCGTGTCCTTGCCAATCAATACACAGCCCCGACCTTCTCGATCGAGCACCCTGCCCGCAGCCATTCCAAGGCGAAGAATGAATTCGGGGACCATGGGAGTCTCCCCCACCCGCCCGCGGATGCCATCCGTCCCGAAATACCGACGTCGCCCCATCGTGTTATTCCTCATTGTTCTTGATTCAAGGTTCAGCCCGCGCCCGGACCGCAGCAAGCGCCTGCCAGACCCGCAGCGCATCGACTGTCGGCGCCACATCGTGGACCCGAACCATCGCAGCGCCGTGGACGGCAGCCCATAGAGCCGCCGCCACACTGGCTGCTTGTCGCTCCGCCGCAGGACGTTGCCCGAGAATCTGCCCCAGCATGGATTTACGCGAAACCCCAACCAGTATTGGTTGATTCAGCGTTTTAAGCCGATCGAGGCCCGCCAAAAGTGACAGATTATGCGGCAATTCCTTCCCAAAACCGAAACCGGGATCGATCATCAGTTTTTGCTCATCAAGACCCGCCGCCCTGCATGCCGCCAGCCGCTGCGCGAGGAAAGCCATGACCTCGCCCACAACATCCGATTTGTAATGAGCATCACATTGCATGGTGGCGGGCTCGCCCTGTATGTGCATCAGGCAAACCGGCACCCCAAGGGCGGCAGCTGCTTCCAGGGCGCCGGGCAGTCGCAAGGCACGCACATCATTGATCATGCACGCACCAGCTGCGATGGCCGGCCGCATCACCTCCGGCTTGCTGGTATCGATAGAGATGGGCACCGAAACCGCTTTGGACAGGGCGGCGATCACCGGCACCACCCGGTCGATTTCTTCCATCACCGACACAGGTGTCGCGCCAGGACGGGTGGACTCCCCGCCCACATCAATCACATCAGCCCCTTCCGCTACGAGCCGCAGCCCTTGTTCGACCGCATCGCGCACCTGGATGTAGCGCCCCCCATCTGAAAACGAATCGGGGGTGACGTTCAGTATTCCCATGACCTGGCATCGATCGGAACTAAGCCCGGGCAGCACGGCGATTTCCTCCGTCCATCAACATCAAAAACAAAAAGCCGATGACCCTGAAAGGCCATCGGCTGGTTGCGTAGTAATCCAGCGTCGGGTCGCGATTCAGCCCGCAGGACCAGGCAGCTCTCCTGAAGCGGTAGCCGGAGGCATGGCCGGTTTGAGATCGATGGACGCGGTCTTCCCGGAAGAGGAATCTGAATCATCATCTCCACGCTCCGCCCATCCTTTGGGGGGTGGAACTTCCCGGCCGGCCATGATGGCATCAATCTGCTCCCGATCGATGGTCTCGTACTTCATCAGCGCTGCCGACATCAAATGCAGCTTGTCCAAGGAGGATTCCAGGATGTTGCGTGCCTTCTCGTAGTTGCGATTAATGATGTTGCGAACTTCATCATCAATGGCATTGGCCGTATCTGCTGACATTCCCTGCGCGGCACGTCCGCCATACCCCCCCATATAGGCAGCCGACTCATCTTCCCCATAAGCCAGGGGGCCAAGACGGGCCGACAGGCCCCAACGCGTGACCATGTTGCGAGCAATATCGGTCGCCCGCTCAATGTCGTTGGAGGCACCGGTGGTCACCGCATCAAAGCCGAAAACCAGTTCCTCCGCCACGCGCCCACCAAACAGACTGGCCAACTGGCTTTCCAGGCGCCGCTTGCTGTAGCTGTAGCGGTCGTCCTCGGGCAGGAACATCGTCACCCCAAGCGCGCGCCCGCGCGGCATGATACTGATCTTGTAGACAGGGTCATGATCGGGAACATTCAGACCGACAATGGCATGGCCCGCTTCGTGGTATGCCGTAAGGCGTTTCTCGTCCTCGCTCATTACCATCGAGCGGCGTTCGGCACCCATCATGATCTTGTCCTTGGCGCGCTCGAACAAATCCATGCTCACAACGCGGCGGCTCAGTCGCGCCGCAATCAAGGCAGCTTCGTTGACCAGATTGGCGAGATCAGCGCCTGAAAAGCCCGGCGTACCGCGGGCAATGACGGAGGCATCGATATCTTCCCCAGCCGGCACCTTGCGCATGTGAACCTTGAGAATCTGCTCGCGACCGCGCACATCAGGCAAGCCCACTGTCACCTGCCGGTCAAATCGACCGGGACGCAACAAAGCCTTGTCGAGCACGTCAGGGCGGTTGGTGGCTGCAATGACAATCACACCTTCGTTACCCTCGAAGCCGTCCATTTCCACCAACAACTGGTTCAGGGTCTGTTCCCGCTCATCATGACCACCCCCCATGCCAGTTCCACGATGGCGACCCACTGCGTCGATTTCATCGATGAAAATGATGCATGGAGCGTGCTTCTTCGCCTGCTCGAACATGTCGCGAACCCGACTGGCGCCCACACCCACGAACATCTCGACAAAATCGGAACCCGAGATGGTGAAGAAAGGCACCTTGGCCTCCCCCGCGATGGCACGAGCAAGGAGCGTCTTGCCGGTGCCGGGCGGACCGATCATCAATACCCCACGTGGGATCTTGCCGCCCAGCCGCTGAAACTTCGCGGGTTCGCGGAGAAACTCCACCAACTCGACCACATCTTCCTTGGCCTCGTCACAACCCGCCACATCGGCGAAAGTGACCTTGACCTGATCTTCCTGCAACATGCGGGCCTTGCTTTTCCCGAAGCTCATGGCACCACGGCCCGCACCGCCGCCCTGCATCTGGCGCATGAAGAAGATCCAGACTCCAATCAGAAGAAGAAAGGGAAACCAGGAAATGAAAATCTGCATCAGCAGGGACTGCTGCTCGGGTTCCTTGCCCACAACAGTGACATTCTGCTGAAGCAAATCCGCCATCAGCGTGGAATTGCTGGTTTCGGGACTGTAGGTCGTGAAGCGCTCGCCACTGGAAAGCTGGCCGACGATTTTCCGGCCGTCGATCTCCACCCGCGTCACTGCACCATCATGAACCTGCGTCAGAAAATCAGAGTAGGGGAGCTTTTGAGCGCTGGGCGCACGGGTTCCAAAACCGTTGAATACGGACATCAGGACGGCCGCGATCACCACCCACAAGATCAAGTTTTTTGCCATATCGTTCAATGTGTCGGCCCTCGTGAAGGTGCCTGGGGAAATACCGCCAAATCCCTTGTGGACTGCAGCGGAAACTATCAACTATCTGTTAGACGCTACTATAGAGCATAGTTCCGGGCCAGCAAATAAACCTCGGGACTGCGCTCGCGGGAGGCCTTGGGTTTACGCACCACGACCTTGCCAAAACGTCCCCGCATACGACGCACGAAATCATCAAAACCCGGTCCCTGGAACAGCTTGACCAGAAAATCCCCACCGGGCCGCAGGGCATCCAAGGCAAACGCCTCGGCCGCTTCCGCCAGCGCCAGGGAACGAATCTGATCCACGGCTTCCACCCCGCTGGTATTGGGCGCCATGTCGCTGAGCACTACATCCACCGACTGTCCCGCCAGGGCGGCGGCCACAGCCTCCAATGCCTGGGGCTCCCGAAAATCTCCCTGCAGGCAGATCACGCCCGGCAAGGGGGGTATCGGCAGCAAATCAAAAGCCACCACCCGGCCCTCGCCGCCGACCTTGCGCGCCGCATACTGGGACCACCCTCCAGGCGCCGCCCCCAGGTCAACCACCTGCTGGCCAGGGCGCAGCAGGTGATCCCGCTCGTCGATCTCCTGCAGCTTGAAGACCGCGCGGGAACGCCAGCCTTCGGCTTGCGCGCGCTGCACATAGGGATCGGAAAAATGCTCGCGCAGCCAGGCGGCACTGCTCTTGCGTCGTTTGGGCATGCAAATGAATCCGAGGTCGTGATCTTGGAAATGACGTGCCGCTCAGGCATTTGCCTTCAGGCTTGGCCAGGCGGCGCGCAAATAGGACGCCATGGACCATATGGTCAACAGGGCCGCAGCATACAGGCCAGCGACGCCCAGAGTGTAAAGCGGGTTGTTGCGCTGGAATCCGATCAATAGCACCAGCGCCACCATCTGCACCGTAGTCTTGAGTTTGCCCAGACCGGAAACCGCCACCTTGCCGCGCTCGCCGATTTCGGCCATCCATTCCCGCAACGCCGAAACCGTGATTTCCCTGCTGATGATGATCACCACCGGCAGCACCATCAGGGCGCGGGCATCACGCTGCAGCACCACGATCAGGGCCACCGCCACGATCAGCTTGTCCGCCACCGGATCCAGGAAGGCGCCGAATCGCGACGTCTGCCCCCAGCGCCGCGCCAGGTAGCCATCCAGCCAATCGGTGATCGCCGCCACCACGAAAATCACGGCAGCCGCGCCCTCGGAGCCGCGCCATGGCAGGTAGAACACCACCACGAACAGCGGAATCAGCAGGATGCGTGAAACCGTCAGCCAGTTGGGCAGATTCATGGGCATGACAACACTCATTCCTGTTCTGGATGTAGGTCCGCATGGATCCGACGCGCCAGACTATCGCTGATCCCGGGCACCTGCGACAACTCCGCCGCCTCCGCGCGCAGCAATTGTTGCAGGCCACCGAACTGACGCAGCAACTGTTGCCGGCGCTTGGGGCCCAGCCCCGGAATGTCCTCCAACACTGAACGATTGCGGGTTCGGGCCCGGCGCTGGCGGTGGCCGGTGATGGCAAATCGATGTGCCTCATCGCGAATCTGCTGGATGAGATGCAGTGCCGGGCTATGGGGTGCAAGGCGCAACGGCTCATCCCGCTCCGGCAGGAACAGTTGCTCTTCCCCGGCCTTGCGCGCAGGCCCCTTGGCCACCCCCACCAGCCGGACGCTCGCGATTCCCAGCTCCGCCATTACCGCCACCGCTACGCCCAACTGGCCCCGGCCGCCGTCAATGAAGACCACATCCGGCAAACTGACTGCCTCGTCCAACAGGCGTCCATAACGACGCAGCAGGGCTTCCCGCAGGGCACCATAGTCATCCCCTCCGCCGACAGATTGGATGTTGAATCGGCGATAGGCACTCTTGACCGGACCGTTGGCATCAAAGACCACACAACTGGCCACAGTTGCCTCGCCCTGGGTGTGACTGATATCGAAACATTCCAGTCGCGAGGGCAAGCCCGACAGCGTCAAGGCGCGGCTGAGGTCTGTCAGACGCGCCTCAAGGTTCGCCGTGCTCGCCAGCTTCAGCACCAAGGATTGCGCAGCATTGGCGCGGGCCAGACTAACCCAGCGTAGCCGCTGGCCGCGCATTGGTTGGCGCACCACAACGGCGTGACCGACCTGCTCGGCGAGCGCCGCGCTGATGAGATCCGCATCCTCCACATCGCCATCCAGCAGAATCTCGGCCGGTGCCGGCATGTGCTCATAATGCTGACTGAGGAAGGCGGCCCGCAGCTCCTCAGCCGAGGTATGGGCAGGAACGCGCGGGGTAAATACCTGGTGTCCCAGATGCTGCCCGCCCCGCACCAGCCCCAGCGACACCACGCTCGTTCCACCCTCCATGGCCACGGCCAGGATGTCGACATCGCCCCCCTGGGTCGCGACATCCTGGCGCGCAGTCACCTGCCGCAGGCGCACGATTCGATCACGGAACACCGCCGCCCGCTCGAATTCCAGGTGCTCTGCCGCCTGGTCCATGCGCCGCGCCAGATCATCGATAACCTGCTGGCCCTGGCCTTCCAGGAAACGCACGGCATCACCGACGTCCTCGGCATATTCCGCCGGGCCAATCAGATCCACGCAAGGGGCCGAACAACGCCCCATCTGATGCTGCAGGCAAGGTCGTTCGCGTCGAGCGAATTCGGCGTCCTCGCACACCCGCAGGCGAAACAACCCCTGCAGCTCCTTCAAGGCAGCCCGCACCGCTCCCGCGTTGGGATAAGGACCAAACAGGCGCCCATCGCGCCGGTAAGCCCCCCGATAAAAGCGAATCCGCGCAAAGACGTGGTCGCCGGTCAAGTGCACATAGGGATAACTCTTGTCATCCCGCAACAGCACGTTGTAGCGCGGCCGGTGGGCCTTGATCAGGTTGCTTTCCAGCAACAAGGCCTCGGCCTCGGTACGGGTCACGGTCACCTGGATGTCCGCAACCCGGCTCATCAGCGCGCGTGTCTTCGCGCTCTGGCCCGCCGCGCGGAAATAACTGCCGACCCGGGCCTTGAGCCGACGGGCCTTGCCCACATAGAGCACATCCCCCGCTTCGCCGCGCATGCAATACACACCCGGGCGATCCGGCAGGGTGCGTAGAAAGGTGCGCGAGTCGAAGCCCTTGACCTGGGAATCAGTCATTGTCGGTCAGCAGGGCACGCGCCTGCGCCATCACCGCCGCGAACATGGCCGAGGTCAACCGGCCGGTGGCGGTATTGTAACGGCTACAGTGGTAGGAACTCAGCAGAGAGCGCTGGTCCGGCAAGCGCTGCAAGGCCCCATGGGCAAAAGGAAAATCGCGCAACCGCAGATCCAGCGCCCGCAGCACCGCCTCATGGGCCACTCGGCCGAGCACCAGAATGACCCCGCCGGGTGGCTGAAGCGCCAGATCATGCCGTAGATAGCCCTGGCAGGCCCGCAGTTCGCCCGGTTCAGGGCGATTTTGCGGCGGTACGCAGCGCAGAGCATTGGTAATCCGGCAATCCCGCAACCGCAGGCCATCACCGGCATGGCGCGATTCAGCTACTTCACTAAAGCAGAAGTCATGGAGCGTTTGATACAACAGTACCCCCGCGTAATCCCCGGTAAACGGTCTTCCGGTGGCATTGGCGCCGTGCAATCCCGGCCCCAGCCCCACAATCAGCAAGCGCGCATCGGGTTCACCGAAAGCGGCCACCGGCGCATTGTGATAATGGGGATGGAGGCGCTGATTTTCATCCCGATAAGCCGTCAAGCGCGGGCACTGACGGCAGGACGGATCAAACGGATGGGCCGCCGCCGCACTCCGGGTTAGGGCAGGCTTGGCATTCATGCGGGGGAGTGACTCCAGACGGCTCATTGGTCGCGAAGGACGCGCCCGTTTTGGTTGATCATGAGGAACTAGACAGCGGCCGAATCGAGGGGGGCGGCCAGCGTCCGTGCCTGCCATGGGGCAGTCTGCCTCAACGACAGCAATCTGCGGCGTACCGCAGGATGTCACCCCGGCGCTATCCGGCGTTCACATCGATCAGGCCATGGCGCATGGCCAGGCGCGTCAATTCGACGTCATTGTTCACGGCAAGTTTCTCGAACAAGCGATAACGGTAGGTATTGACGGTCTTGGGGCTGATGAACAGCTTGTCGGAAATATCCTGGATCGAATGCCCCTGCACCACCATCATCATCACCTGCATTTCGCGCTGGGACAGATCGCTGATTCCGCCTGGCGTTTTGCCACCCGGCATCCGGGACAGTGCCATGCCGCGGGCCAGCTCCGCATCCAGGTAACGCTCGCCGCCATACACCTTACGGATGGCCAGAATGAACTCATCGGCCCCGCAATCCTTGGTCAGATAACCGCTCGCCCCAGCGGTCAGCAGTTGCTCGGGGTAGGGATCCTGGCGCTGCACCGACAGACTGATGACCTTGACGTGGGGGTGGTGGTGCAACAGCTTGCGGGTCGCCTCCAGCCCGCCGATGCCAGGCATGTGGATATCCATCAGCACCACATCCGGATTGAGTTCACGGACCCGCACCAGCGCCTGCTCCCCACTGTCCGCCTCGCCCACGACCTGGATATCGCCGGAGGCTTCGAGCAGACGCCTAATCCCGCTGCGGATCAGCTGATGGTCATCCACCAAGAGGACATTGATCATGGACGGGCTATCTCCAGCAAGTGCTGCGGCAAACGCCAGAACAAGCCCATTGTAAAATCATCGCTACAGGCAGGACTGTTCTGGCTTTTTAGTCTAGCACCATTGTTTTGGGGCGCGGGATGACCAGCCCCCAAGGAAGACGCACTGGAAGATTCACGGCGGGCAATCAACCTCCATTCGCCAGAAAGTCCCGAATCATGCCACAGGATTGCCCGTCATCCATCTGCCAGAACAGATGGCCGCGACCTGGCAGCGTCTCAAAACGGGCGTTCCGCAATCGAGCCGCCAGCCGCGCGCCATTGGGATGTGGAATGAGCCGATCCGCATCGCCATGCAACACCAACGCAGCATGGGTCAGATCCGCCACTCGTTCGCGAGCATCGAAACGACTCACGGCGTTGATCTGCGCCAGAATGCCGCGGGCACGGCGGCGATACCGCAGCGACCGGTCGATGAGCGCCTCAAATCGCAGTGGATTTTCCGCAATCCAGTCAGGGGTGTAGTTGACAGCCAAGGCCCGAGCGGCGGCCTCGCGGGGTGCTGCGCCCGCCATCGGCATCATGGCGCTCATCACCTCCCGATCGGGGGCGGGATCCAAACGACCCGTATCCGATGTGCAGCCAAGCACCAGCCGATCAATCCGCTTGGGCGCCGCAAGCGCGAGGGTCTGGGCAATCATGCCGCCCATGCTGATCCCCATCACATGGACCTGTTCCCAGTGCAGGGTGTCGAGCAAGGCCAGCGCATCGCCGGCAAGTTGCTCCGCTGTATAGGGCCCATCCGGAACATCGCTTTCCCCGATGCCCCGATTGTCAAACACGGCGACCGGCCGATCCTGTGCCAGCCGCTCCGGCAGGTCGTGCCAATCCTCCTTGACACCGGACAAGCCCATGATCATCAGCAACGGGCGGGCCAACGCAGATTCATTGAACAGATGATATGCGATGCGGACTCTGCCGGAATGGGCGTAGCGGGGACTTGCAGACATCTTCAAGGGCCTCCCTGGCCGCATCAACCATCGCGGAGGCGCAGTTTAACAAGCAGTGGAGAACCTGTGGTCGACCTGCCCGGAGGCCTAGGCGACGCTGACCTCATAGGTCAACCCAAATGGCCCTTTGCCGGTCGGTCCACGCTGGGAACTGAAATACAGGCGGCTGCCATCGGGCGAAAAGGCGATCCCGGCGATCTCCGACTGGTCCTGGCCCACGACCTGAAGCAGGGGCGTGGGCTGCCCTGTCGCATCAAGGACCACCACCTGCATATCGCCGCCATCTTCCGCCACCAGCACCTCGCCACTTGCAGCGACGAGCAGGTTGTCCACCCCCGAGAGTATATCCTCGGGGCGGTCAGCGTTACGCCGATACAGCACCGTCAGGATGCCACTGCCCGCTGCACCGGGTTGATAGCACCACACCGTGTCATCGCCCTTGGTGGTGAAATAGATCCGCCCGGCGTGCCAGCCTATCCCCTCGCCACCCCGGAAGGCCGTGCTCTGGGGCACCTGCAACCGCGTGGGCACTCCTTTGCCCGCACCGCCCAGCAAGGGCCGGGGCTCGGGCACCGGATGCCACATCACAGCCACCGGGCCAGCCAGTGGATCGCCCTGCACCTCGGCCACTTCCAGCGTCCCATCGTTCAATTTGGGATAAGCGCTGGGGGTGAAGCGATAGAACCGGCCATCCGGCTCATCCTCGGTCAGATACAGTCGGCCCTGATCAGGATCCACCGCCACCGCCTCATGCTTGAAAATCCCCAGAGCCGGGCGCCGTCGTGGCAAGCGCCGTCCCCGGGGATCACACTCCCATACCGCGCCGCCACTCCATTCCTCGCACGACAGCCAGGTTCCCCACGGCGTTGCCCCGCCGGCGCAATTCAAGGAGGTCCCCTCCAGCAAGGAATAGGCACCCACCAGCTCGCCGCGCGCATTGAAGTGCAAGGCACCGACACCGCCGGCCGCCGGCACCTCGCTGTTGGAGACATAGATCCAGCCGCCCCGCGGCGCGGGGAAGGTCGCACCCCCATCGGGAAACAGATGCCAGCGATAGCCACCGCCATTCAGGACCGGCTGCCCGGAACGAGCCACCAGGCGCGCCCTGAGCCCGGTGGGCAGCCGAATACCCAGCGCGTCCGGTTCGCCCAAGGGGCCGAGATGCTCAAGAATCAGCATGCTCGGCGCTTGCGCTGCCAGGGCCAGGCGATGCCAGCCGCTCAACGGGCCGGCGACCAACATCCCCGTCCCCACCAGGCTCTGCCACAGGAAACGGCGCCGGCCGGCATCCATGGGCTGTTCCAGTTCATGTCTCATGATCAACCCCCTTTGATGGATCAGGCGTGCGATCAAGGATCACTTCGCCGACCATCATCGGATGTGCTTGGTGACGAGCTGATGAAAGCTCAAGGACAGACTGGTGAATCTTCACACACGGCCATCTGTCCTCGGGGAAGTGCGGCACCCCGGCGCCCATGTCGGGAGGGATGCCGTCGATGCATTCTCATTGATCATCGCGAGATGTGAATACGCCAATCAGGCACCAAGTCACACCCGGCCTCAGTTTGCACGCTGACCTTGAAGGGGCGACAAGGGATCTGCGGAACCCGAATCCGTCTGCTCGATAGCGTCCTGCTCAGGTCTCCAACAGGCTGCGCAACATCCAGGCGGTCTTTTCATGCAATTGGATGCGTTGGGTGAGCAGATCGGCTGTCGCTTCGTCGGCAGCCGATTCGACATCCGCATACAGGCTGCGCGCGGTCCGCACCACGGTTTCCTGCCCTTCGACCAGCAATCGGATCATGTCCTGCGCCTTGGGAACGCCTTCGGTTTCGGGAATCGCGCTGAGCTTGGCAAAGGCCCCATAAGTACCTGGCGCAGGGAAGCCCAGGGAGCGAATGCGCTCGGCGATCTGATCGACGGCCAAGGCCAGTTCGGTGTACTGGGTTTCGAACATCAGATGCAGGGTCTGGAACATGGGGCCGGTGACGTTCCAATGGAAATAATGTGTTTTCAAATACAGGGTATAGGTGTCCGCCAACAACCGGGACAGTCCGTCAGCGATTCGGGCGCGATCCGCTTCCTTGATACCAATGTCAATGTTCATATAAATAACTCCTCTGGAATGGGTCAAGCAGTTTTTTAGGGATGTCCGCCCAATGCATCCGGTGGCAAGATGCGCCGGACATTGACGGCATCAGGAACGGAAACATGACTGGATAATCGACCGGCGAACCGCCTCCCGAGCCCAAAATCGACAGATGTGTTGGACTGCCCACGCCGAAAGCCGTTCGGGAGTCCGTCTCGGCGCGCCGTGTGCATCAGTCCGCCTCGAGTTGGACCCGGCCATTCACCCGAATGACCAGCTCCGTGACCCCGGCCTGGGTTGCCACCGGAACCGCGTCCATCTTGGCCATGCCCATCTGGCGGGATTCCATTAATGCCATGCGCGGCGTCGCATTGAAAAGGCCGTCCACCTGCAAATCGACCACCCGAAAGCGCGCCGCACCCAAGGCTTGCTGGGTGATTTCCGCCCGATGGCGAAAGGCAGCGATGGC